>JASFPJ010000180.1:0-6792 GCA_050116035.1 Candidatus Aminicenantota bacterium
AGGAGGATTTGATCCACTAAACGACTATCTATCTGGGGAGTGAACTCTCTCTGGTAGAAAAGAAAAACGGATTTCTGTCCATCTTTTTCTTTGAGGAACCTGGCAAACTCTAAAAGTCTGTATTGATCCACATACCGGGTCTGTTCTAATTTTTCTAACACGCTAGTGTACATCTGGAACAGGATATCAAGGGCATCATCATCTTCTCCGAACCCCTCATACCCCGTACTGCTGATATTCTCGAGTCCACGTGCCCCTCCACTCGAAGCAAGTACAGATGCAATGGCTTGAGTCAGTTCTTTTAAATCATCCAGTGCAGACCTGTACTCGGCACTGCCCATGTACGCATCCTCTCTTAACAGTTCTTTCAATCTATCCACAATCTCTTCTTTGGATTTGACTTCCAACGCATCATTTTGCATGGAATAGGTCTTCAATGGAGTGACCACGATGAGATTATCCCCGGGAGTGAGAACATTCTGGATGAAATAGTCCAAAGCCTCTTCGATTCTTGGAGAATATTCAGTGATTTGGAAGAAAAGATAAAAATACCTCGTAGTTTCGGGTTTGAATTCTTTCTTTTCTTCTTTTCTTGTGATTGTCTTCTTATTTATCTCGTAGACCGCCACAATTTTTTGAGGCTCTCCATCCTCGAACACCTCAAAATCATCTATACCTAAGCTGCCGACAAACTTCCCTCCATCAAACACTCTCACCGGAACTTCCACATTGATAACAATAGAGTCTTCAATAAATATCTGTTGCGGGAAAAGAACTAAACTCAGGAATAAGGTTCCAAACAGGAAAATGAGTTTTTTCATTTGAGGTTCCCTTTTTTTATCGTAAATCTTTGAGGCATATCTGTCAATCCAATTAGCTCCATATTGCTATTGTAAACACAATAAATGTTTTTCCATGCCCATTTCGAATCTCAAGGGTGTAACAATCTTATCCTTATGTCATTGCGAGCGCAGCGTGGCAATCTCTTTAAATATTAAAGAAAACTTTTCTTATGGGATTGCCACGTCACTTTGTTCCTCGCAATGACAATCCATTCATACGAGATTGCCACGCTGCGCTCGCAATGACATATTTAGCAATGACATATAATTTAATGTTTTTATACTAATATGGACTTCTCCCTAGTTTGCTTAAAAGAAATGCAATTTTAGTGCCAACTTAAATCAGGCGGGTCTAAAAATTAAAGCCTGTTTATCTGTCCTGCTCAACGGACACATGGTTATATAAAAGGACAGGCCTCTCTATGTAACCAATTAATACAGGGTGGGCTGTAAAGCGTTGAGACTATGGCATTAAAATAGAGTATGAATATAAAAGCATTTCGTATTTTCTGTCATCCCACTCGATTCCTTCATTTCTCTTGCTTCGGGCCGTATCTTTCATATTCAATTATATGCAACTATTAAAACATTTAGGGCACCTGAGTTCTTGCGAGTATTTATTGCTGAAATTGATTAATCATTAATTCTTCATCCCAGGCTGGAATAAGTCCATGGTTTACGGAATATTGCTTCCATTCATCGTACGAAACAAGGGGCCTGGTTCTTTCAATTAAGTTCACAGTTGTGTTCAGCACTCCTGGTATTTTTTCTACTACTTCGGCCAGATACTTATTTAATGTTTCCTCCCTTTCAGCAAGAATGGAAAACTGGATACAATCTCCATAGAGGTGACATGTGTAAGCAATGTATGCCATTTTAAGACCATCTGGAAGAGCGGCATTTGCGATATTTTGATACACATCTTTGAGGTTTTTCGGGAATACTTTCAAGGTGATGGTGAATCTTTTCATATTCTTTGTATCTCTGGGAAGTGGATAGAATATCGGCTTAATCATATTTATTACCCAAGTACTCGTTATGTGCTCTATTTTACTCAAATGGTCAGCAATAAAGTCTCCGAGAACATCTGGATCAAGCGTATGGATAAAAAGGCTTACATCTTCATGTTTGGCCCGCTTGGAAAGTAGAGCAGACGTCCCTTTCCCTCAATTCCTTTCTGTAATTCATCTTTTTGAGACATAATATAATCACAAAGCCTTTCCTTGCGCTCCTGGGATTTTATCCTGATTATAGTGATCATTTCAGTCCTCCTTTTTTAAGACAAAGTGATTTACTTTTTTAATGTGAAATGATTTTCTCAATTTTTTAACGCCTGCTCCCCTGACATCCTACTTAACAAATATCACATAAAAAATTTAATGTCAACTAATATGATAGATATAATAGTTACTATAAATATTATCAAATTAGTAGAATACATTATCCTGTATCGTCTCTACAAATACAACTTATCTTCTGTCAATTCCTGCTGTAGCGATGGGTGGTATCAATATTTAGAAAGCGACTATGGTTTTCTTTGCTAGCTTGATGAGGATGGCTGAGGTGTTGTATTATACTGAACAGCCAACGGGATTCGATTCCAATCAAAAAAGGATGGTCAGCCAATGGATGAAATAAAAACCGCAGCAGAAAAAATCATTGAACAGCTTGAGAGGATTATCTTCGGCAAGCGGGATGTTTTGCAGATGGTTTTGGTTTGTCTTCTCGCCGAGGGCCATCTGTTGATGGAGGATGTCCCCGGGACAGCTAAAACCCTCTTGGGAAAAACTCTTGCTAAAACTCTGGGAGGGACCTTCCGTCGCCTTCAGTGCACGCCCGACCTCTTACCCGGCGATGTCACCGGTATTAATGTCTTCAACTTAAAAACCAGCGAGTTTGAATTCCACCCAGGACCGGTCATGACACGAATCCTCCTGGCAGATGAAATAAACCGGGCCACTCCCCGTGCCCAGGCCGCGCTTCTGGAGTGTATGGCCGAGCGGCAGGTCAGTGTGGAAAACCAGACTTATCTCCTCCGCCGTCCTTTTTTCGTAATCGCCACTCAAAATCCCATAGAACATGAGGGCACTTTTGCCCTGCCGGAAGCGCAGTTGGATCGTTTTCTCATGCGGCTGTCTATGGGATATCCCTCAGCGGATGCAGAAAAACATATGCTGGAAGAAAGCGGTGATAAGGATCCGTTATCCCAGATCAAACAGGTTGTCAGTCTGGAGGATATCATGAAATTCCAGGATCAGATCCCCAAGGTTCATGTGATCCCCAGGATCCAGGAATATATCATCCAGATTATTTCATCCACACGTGACCACAAAGATTTTCTACTGGGAGGAAGTCCCCGGGCAACCAAAGGACTTTTCCGGGCCTCACAGGCCCTGGCTGCAATATCCGGCCGGGAATTTGTCCTGCCCGATGATGTGAAGAGGCTGTATCCCGCTGTGTTGAACCACCGGGTCATTTTAAGCGTTGAGGGCAAGCTACAAAAACGTTCGGTCAACAAGGCACTGGAGGATGCGGTGAGCCTGGTCCCAGCTCCCCTTATCCAACCAGAAACCATTATGGAAGAGCTTTGATCCGTGGCCAATTCTGAAAACAGAAGTAAAAATCAAGACAAGGATTATCGCCGCTTACGGCGCCGCCAGTACACCATCTGGGGAATTTTCTTTGCCTCCCTTCTCGTTCTGCTGTCCATTTACACTGGAGGATTCTTTCTTTATTCTGCGGTCGCTGTGGCTGTGCTTCTACTATTTTCTTTGGCGATATCATCCGCCAATCTCGTGGGGATAAAGGTGCAGCGTGACCTATCCGCATCTGAAATCAAATGGGGAGAAGACGTCGAGGCCAAGCTGACAGTCCTCAACCAGAAGTCGCTTTCCGCATTTTGGCTTTTCTGGGAAGACCATGTGGACAAGGCACTGGACGTGGAAGGCCCGATATGTCACTTCAAAACACTGGCTCCTAATAAAAGTCATAAGCTACCCTTCCGGATTCACAGCACTCGTCGTGGCTTTTTTAAGATCGGGCCGGCAGTAGTCGAATCCAGCGGACCTTTCGGGCTGATGCAGAGATTTTTGGTGGGCCATCAGGTGGATTTCCTGACAGTTCTCCCCCGGGTGGTTCCTGTCGAAAAAGGGCTGGTGCGGGGACAGCGCCCCATCCACCAGATTCCCAAAAGAAAAAGTATTTTCGAGGATCCCTCGAGATTTTTGGGCGTGCGGGAATATCAGCCGGGAGATAGCTTGCGCCGGATTCATTGGAAGGCAACAGCCCGTTCCCGCACGATCCAGGTCAAGATATTTGAACCTGCGGTTCTTCTCGGCGCCTTATTGGCAGTGGATATGCATCCTGCCTCTTATCTTGAAGTGACAAAAGAGAAGGAGAAGGTCGATTCTTTGGTGGAGTTGGCCATAACTGCCGCCGCATCCCTGGGAGAATACATAATCACCGGGGATCAGAGGGTGGGATTGTTGTCCAATGGAGAAGATGCCGCAGAGCAGTACAAGGAGGAATGGAAAGGCGGGATTTTCCGGCGGATCGACCAGGTCCTGGATCATTCCCAAATAGACTCCAGGTCACTCACTTTTCAGCCGGTAGAATTGGCCCCGGGAAAGGGACAGCCGCAGCTCGAACAATTGCATGCCGCCCTGGCTCGTCTTGTCTTCACAGAAAACTATACTCTCTCTGATCTGTTGATGACCGAGCTGCCGCGGCTGCCGCGCTCGCTCGTGCTAGTGGCCATCACTCCGCATATCGACCAGGCTCTTAATAATGCCCTCGGAAGCCTTCAGAGGTCAGGGATCGAAACCGCTGTTGTCTGGGTCCGTGACCCAGAGGAGCCCTCTTTACCTCAAGCAGGTATCACTCACAACATACCTGTCTATCCTGTCCGGGGAGACGAAGACCTCGTCCAGTTGGGAGCCATATCAATATGAGAAAAAAATCTCCTCCCTTCTGCAGCCTTCATCCTGGGACCGAAGCACACTATGAATGCAGCGATTGCCAAAAGATGCTGTGTTCTCAGTGCATCAGGCAGGACATGAACCTCTTTTTCTGCCGTCACTGTGGCGGATCCGCCACCATACTCGAGACACCATCGGAACCTGTTTCCGCCAAGGAGACTGTTAAGCAGGTCTCCAGAGAGTTCCAGGGATTGACTTTGCCATTGATCAATCACATCATACTGCCTGCCGCTGTGATCCTGATGGTCAGTGCATTCCTGTTTTTCCTTCTGGATATTCGGTCTGTGTTTTTTAGCGAGTCGATGGCGATCAGGCGAGTGGCTTTCTGCTTTGGTGCGGCCACAGTGCTTATTGCCCGTTATAACAAAATGTACGGGGCCAAAGAGCGTCAGTGGCTGTATACGTTTGTGCTGGCTTTTGCCACATCCCTGGTTATGCTGAAGTTTTCCCGGAATCCTCAGGACTTTATCGTGAATATACTTGTGGTGGCGATTATCTGGTGGTTTGCCACCCGCATCACTGAATGTCTTGACATAGGAGAAGAAGTCGAGCGTGAAGTCCTGCGCATCTATGGTGTAGAACGCCTGGATTGGGAAAGAGTCCACCGCAAATTCGGTCTGAGCCACGTCAGCGGGCTTCCCAAACGAGAACGAGCGGAAGCTGAAGAGAAGAAATTGGAGAAAGCGCGAAAACAACTGAGCAGGAATCCCTCTTCTGCAGTGGCTCGTCTGGCAGTGATTGGCCTGGTAGCCTTTGCCCTGGGAGAACCGGTCCTGCTCTCCGGACCTCCCGAAGCCGGACTGAGGGCTATCGTGGCTGTAGTCGTTTTTCTTTTAGCCACAGGTGTGGTGATGTCAGCCGGCTCGGCCATAGGAGTTTACCGCCGTGTTCGGAAACCAGGCGGTAATCCCTCAATAGGTGTTGTACCGGCAAAAACAGCCATTGCTTTTATACTTCTGATTGTCGTCTTGAGTGCATCACTGACAATCCCTGGGATTGCTTACAGGGGAAGCGGCGAACTGACTCCTCAAATAGACCAAGTTGACTCTTCTAGGCGGGTAAAACCAGATGATAAGCAGTCTGAACAAATGGACGAAAGCAAGGCTTCAAAAGATAAAGGCCGCGGCAGGAGGGCTCCATCCGGTCCCGGCGCATTTTTTAATTTCATCGCCTCGCTGGGAAAATTGCTTTTAATCCCCTTAGTCCTTCTGGGTATCGGCGGATTCATCTATGCCCTTGTCAAACTCTTTCCTTTTCTCAAAGACAGAACACTGGGAATAAAAGGACTTTTCCATAACCTGTTGGCTAAATTGAGGTCTATGCTCCGTCCTCAGAGTAAAGAAAGGGATTCTGACGCACCCCGTCGAAAAGACATTTTAAGAGCGCTCAAAGTGATCGAAGGGCAGGCTCCTCGGGAAACGATTCTTTTGGCCTATGAATGCCTTCAGGGATTCTTCTCTCTGCTGGGATACAAGCGCCCGGCCGACAACACTCCCTACGAGATCCTCAGGTCTCTGCCGAGACGTTTTGAGTTTTTGAAGGAACCGGCAGTCTCTATTACAGAGTTATACGTGCAGACAGCCTACAGCCGCAAACCGATGACTTCCGATGAGAGTCGTAATGCTCTGGAACAGATTTATAAAGTTAAAACTCTGTTCGAAAGCTATCGAAAAAACAAAGGCCAAAATTGACCATTTGTACGCGCTCAGTAATTAGCTAACACTTTTTGGAAGTCATTGCGAACGGAGTGAAGCAATCTCATATAAAGAAAAACATTTTTCCTTAAGAGATTGCCACGCTTCGCTCGCAATGACATGTTTGCCTTATTGTCATTACAAAAAAAGTTACCTAATTAGTGAGCATAAGCACCATTCGCTGTTTGGGCGGCTTCTGATAAAAAAGGCTGTATTCAGGGAAAAAGTTGCTCGGGTAGCCGGACTCGAATCCGCACATAAGTTATCCAATGAGGGATT
>JASFPJ010000181.1:0-6775 GCA_050116035.1 Candidatus Aminicenantota bacterium
TACGGCGATGATGTCACAGCCACTGTGCATTCCCTGGGTTTTGCCACACGGGTCGCTCTTTCCTTTGGCGGGGCTCAGCCGGGCGATTTCCAGAGAGTCCTGCGCTACAATAAAAACAGAGTCTTCGCTTTTGTGCTGGCTTTAGGGCCGGTGGATGACGAAAAGCATGCCCAGGCCGCAGGCGCAATAAATTACGGTTTTCCCACTATCTCCGAGACTGATATAGACCAGATCCTTCCCACCGGGATTTGTACCTATGAGCACGTGGTCTCTCCGATCGCGCTCAATAAAATCGTGTCCAAGGCCATAGAAGTCAGGGGCCTGAAAATCACCATCACCAAAGTCCCGATTCCTGTTCCCTACGGCCCGGCGTTCCAGGGGGAACGCGTGCGGAAGGAAGATATGTATGTCGAGATGGCCGGACAGACGCAGCCAGGCTTCGAGTATCTGACAACGAAAAAGCTGAGTGAGGTGCAAGACGGGAAAATCGAGCTTATCGGGCCGGAAATCGATGATGTCGAAGAAGGGAGCCATATTCCTCTGGCTATATGGGTAGAGGTGGCAGGTCGCGAGATGCAGCCAGATTTTGAACCCATCATGGAACGCTACATCCATGACTTTATCAACTGCGCCAACGGCATTTTTCATATGGGGCAGCGAGACATCAACTGGGTCCGCATCAGCAAGGAAGCGAAAGCCAAAGGTTTTAAATTCAAACATTTTGGTTCCATCCTCCACGCCAAGCTCCATGGAGAATTCGGCAAAATATTCGATAAAGTCCAGATAAAAATCTACACGCGCGAAAAAGAAGTCCTCGAGCTCATTGATGTAGCCCGCAAGGTCTACCTGGAACGGGATGCCCGCATCGCTGATTTAACCGATGAGGCGGTGGACACTTTTTATTCCTGTACGCTGTGTCAGTCTTTCGCCCCCAATCATGTTTGCATCATCACGCCTGAACGCTCAGGACTCTGCGGCTCCTACAACTGGCTGGATGGAAAGGCCGCCCACCGAATAAACCCGACAGGCCCCAACCAGCCCGTCAAAAAAGGAAAAGTCATCGAGCCTGTCAAGGGCCAGTGGCAGGACGTCAACGAGTTCGTGTACAACAATTCCCATAAAACTCTGGAAATGTTCAATGCGTATAGTATTATCGAGCACCCGATGACCTCCTGCGGCTGTTTCGAGTGTATCTCCTGTGTCCTGCCTTCGACCAACGGCGTGATGACTGTCTACCGCGATTTCACGGGAATGACGCCAGTCGGCATGAAATTCTCCACTCTGGCCGGCACGGTGGGCGGTGGAGTACAAACTCCAGGATTCATCGGACACAGCAAGCAGTACATCGGGAGCAATAAATTTATCAGCGCTGAGGGAGGCATCAAGCGAATCGTCTGGATGGACAAAGAGCTCAAAGAGGAGATGGAGCCCGTGCTTCAAGAATTGGGGAAGCAGGTCGGGATTGAGAACTTTGTGGACATGATCGCGGATGAGACCGTGGCCACAACCGAAGAAGAAGTGCTCGAATTCATCACCAAGAAGAACCATCCGGCGCTCTCCATGCCTCCGTTGTTCTAATAAAAACGTATTTTTTATGTCATTGCGAGGAGTGAAGCGACGTGGCAATCTCATGGGAAGAATTGTTATTGCGAATCCCAAAAGGGAGAAGCAATCCCTTAAAATAAGGGAATAAGCTAAATTCTTTTTATGAGGTTGCTGAGCTTCGTTCGCAATGACAAAAGAATATTCCGTATGAGATTGCCGCGCTACGCTCGTTATGACAAAGACAAGGGATCGCCACGTCGCTTCACTTCTCGCGATGACAAAGGAAGAATTTCATTTATAAAAGGAGAAAAAGGGCCTATCCCCATTTTTATATTTAGAGCAACCATAATAAAATGAAAACAATAGCGATTTCAGGCAAAGGCGGAACAGGAAAGACCACTCTGGCTGCGCTCATCATCCGCTGGCTGAGCCAGAATAGGGAAACCCCTGTCCTGGCCGTGGATGCGGATGCCAATGTCAACTTGAACGACCTTCTCGGAGTGGAACTCAAAGACACACTGGGCTCCATCAGGGAGGAAGTTAAGACTACAGCCCATCAAATTGGTAGAGGGATGACAAAACAGCAGTTTCTCGAATACAAGATTCAGGCTAGCCTTGCGGAAACGCCCGATTTTGATTTGATAGCCATGGGACGACCAGAAGGTCCAGGATGCTACTGTTATGTCAACAATCTGTTGCGGGACATCCTGAAGACACTCCGCACCAATTATAAGTATGTCGTGATCGATAATCAGGCAGGGATGGAGCACCTCAGTCGGCAGACAACTCAGAATATCGATTATCTGCTAATCGTTTCTGATCCATCAGTCAGGGGAGTCCGGGCCGCGGGAAAGATCAGCCGGCTCATTAAGGAACTGGATACGCGTGTGCAGGAGAAACACCTCATCCTGAATCGGGTTCAGGGTTCTGCTTCCCGGGAAGTCGAGAATGCCATCCAGGAAGAAGGATTGACGCTCCTTTCTTCCCTGCCGGATGACAGCCGGGTATTAGAAATGGACCAAAAAGGGAAGACGATCGATAGCATACCTGTTAATTCTCCCGTTCTAAAAGCACTCGATCGCTTGTTGACCAAGCTCTTGAATCTTAAGGAATAAAAAGAAATAAAAAATGACATTTGAAATCCCTAAAGAAACCAACGCAGGAAAAGTCGTAGAAGTCACAATCGGGGCCACTCCCGAAAAAGGAGGCACGCGCTCCCAAACTGTGACCATAGGGGGCAGCACAGCCCTGCCCTTCCACTTCTTCGAAGGAGAACACCATCACCGGCCGGCTGTGGCCATGGAAGTCTTCGATAAAGCCCCGGCCAAGCATATTGATTCTTTAATGGAATACTTCAGCGATGTGATCGACAAACCAGCGGAAATGGCCAAAAAATGCGTGGACGAATACGGAGCCGAGCTCATCAGCGTCCGCCTGGAAGGGACGCATCCTGAAAAGGGAAACCTGAGCGCGGAAGAGGCCGCAGAAATCGTTAAGGATGTTCTCAAAAGTGTCAAAGTCCCACTCATCATTACCGGACACAGCCACTTTGAGAAAATAAACGAGGTGATGAAGAAAGTCTGCGAAGTCACAGCCGGGGAGAACTGTCTCATCAACTACGCGGAAACGGATAACTATAAGACAATCGCTGCCGCCTGTTTGGCATACGGGCACACGCTTGCCGCACAAACTCCGATAGATGTCAACCTTGCTAAACAGTTGAACATTCTTCTTACAGATATGAACTTCCCTTCGGAGAAAATCGTGATGGACCCTCTGACAAGCACCCTGGGATACGGGCTCGAATACACCTATTCCATCATGGAGAGAATCCGAAACGATGGCTTAGCCGGAGACAAGATGCTCGCCTTTCCGATGCTCATTAATCCCGGGTACGAGAGTTTCCGGATCAAAGAAACCTGGGCTCCGGAAAAGGATTATCCCGAATGGGGAAATCTGGAATCGAGGGCCGCTTACTGGGAGACCGCCACAGCGATGAGCCTCCTTCTCACTGGCGCTGAATTATTAATCATGTATCATCCCCAGGCTGTCGAAGTCATCAAAAAAGCAATCACTGAAATGTACGAGTCCAAGGAGAAAGAATAGCCATGGCTTTATCCGGATTAGACATATTCAAGCTGCTCCCTAAAACCAACTGTGGAGATTGTGGTGTTCCCACCTGTATGGCCTTCGCCATGAAGCTGGCCCAGAAAAAAGCCGAATTGAGCGAGTGCCCCCATGCCTCGGATGAAGCTAAAGAGACGCTGGGTGCGGCCAGCGAACCTCCCATCCGGCTGGTGAAGATCGGAGGAGCCAACGCTCTGGAAGTGGGGAATGAAACGGTCATGTTCCGCCATGAAAAGACATTCTTCCACCAGACAGGAATAGCGGTTGAGTTGCGGACTTCTGAGGGAGAGAAAGAACGGCTTTCGAAAATAAAAGAGGTTGAAGAATATATTGTCGAGCGGGTAGGGGAAGAGCTCAAGACGGATCTGTTCTTCATCTTGCATGATTCAGAAGACAAGAGCGATTTCCTCAAGACAATCCAGCTCGTCAAGAAAAGCTCAAGCAAAGGAATCATCCTGGAGTGTCCGGATGAGGGGGCGTTAAGGGAGGGAGTCGAGTTTTTAAAGGATGAGCGGCCTGCGGTTTTTCTGAAGAAAGAACTCTCCGATGAGGATGTCGAGCTGGCCAAAGCCTATGATATTAGTCTCATTCTAACCGCTCAGACGCTCGAGGAATTGGCTAGCCAAGCCGAAAAAGCAAGAGATTCAGGTCTGAATAACTTGATTTTGAACCTTGAATCCCAGAATGCCGGCCAGCATCTTCAGTTCAACACGATTCTCCGGCGGAGTGCACTGAAGAAAAATTTCAAGCCGTTCGGATACCCGCTAATTTCCTGTATCCGCGGCAGCAGTAAGCTGGATTGGCTGGCTAAAGCAACCTTGCAGATCTGCAAGTATGGCTCCATCATCATCTTGCCCGAGTATGATAAGGCACTGCTTTATTCCCTGTTCACTCTCCGCCAGAATATCTACACAGACCCCCAGAAGCCGATCCAGGTCGATCCCAAGGTTTATCCCATAGGAGAGCCGGGACCTGAATCGCCCGTTTTTGTCACCACCAATTTCTCTTTGACGTATTTTATCGTATCCGGAGAGATAGAAAACTCAGGTATTTCAGCGCATTTGGTGGTGGCCGATGCTGAAGGCCAGTCGGTCCTCACAGCCTGGGCCGCAGGGAAATTTGTGGGGGAAACAGTCGCCAAATTCATTAAAGACATCAAACTGGAAGAACAGGTGAAAACACGGAAAATCGTGATTCCCGGATTTGTCGCTCAGATCAGCGGAGACCTGGAGGAAAGTCTTCCCGGATGGGAGGTTATCGTCGGACCCCAGGAAGCTTCGGATATCCCTTCCTTTGTGAAGAGTGTCAAACTGACTTAAAGGGGTCGCGTCTTAACATTTAACATTCTAATAAAAGTCCAACATTAAAGGGGCCTCATCTTAACATTTGACACTATCGTAACAGTCGATTGGGAACTTTCCGCATTTTTCTCAAGAGAATATCAAGCCATCCCTAAGGAGCGTAGCCGCTTTATTTACTTCTGGAGTTGACACAAGAACTATACCGATTATATTAGTTGTTATAAAATACAAGACTCACTGAAAAAGCAAGTAAAATGCTAGAGAAAAAACCTCAGAGAAAGAAAAAAGAATTGAAGGTGAAATTCTCACCATTCGATGTGAGCATTGATGTACCATATGGGACAACCCTTCTGGATTGTATTCAAAATGCAAATCTGCCTCTGAAAACAACCTGCGGGGGCAAAGGGACGTGCGGTGACTGTGTGGTCCAAATCTTAGGCGGTTCATACGACTCCAAACCTTCCGCGGCACTACCAGACTATCTGGTTTCCCAGGGATACGCTTTGGCCTGCCAGACAGAAGTGACAGATGATATCGCTGTGCAGCTTCCGCAATTCCGCGAAACCGCTATAAAAAGTATCGTTGATTCAAAATTTTTCATTGAAAAGAAAAAAGAAATATCCGCCATTCATGAACTGAACCCGGGTGTCAAAAAAATCGACCTGCAACTTTCTTCTCCTACACTGGAAGATAACTACAGTGATTTAAAGAGGGTCGAGCAGCAGCTTCATAAGAAGCTCCCCATAAAAAAGCTGAGCTGTGAATATTCTGTCTTAAAGAAGCTGGCTCATGCGATAAGAGAAGATAAAGGGAAATTAAGCGTCGTTCTCTTTTTGACAGAAGGCGATGCGACAATCATTGATGTTGTCCCGCAGTCTGCGAAAAAGAAAATTTTTGGCATAGCCTGCGATATCGGGACAACCACCGTTGTCCTCCATCTAGTCAGCCTCGATACCGGAAAGATCGAAGCCACTGCTTCCAGCTTAAACCAGCAAATTTCATGCGGGGAAGATATTATTTCCCGGATAAACTACGCCAAAAAGCCGGGGCGGCTCGAAAAACTCCACGAACTTATCATCTTGACCATCAATAAACTCATCGTGAAAGCGGCAAAGTCGGCGCGAATTTCCCCTGAAGACATTTACTATGGTTCTTTTTCCGGCAACACGACCATGCTCCATCTCTTTTTAAACCTCGACCCCCAGTATATCCGCCTCGAACCCTATGTCCCCACGTTTAATCAAGTCTCCACAATTTTAAACCGGGATCTGGGCTTAGAAATGAATCCAGAAGCCAAGATTCTCTGTTCGCCGGCGGTCGGAAGCTATGTGGGCGGAGACATCACAGCCGGGCTGCTGATAACACCCATGCTCAAAGACTCCAAAAAAACTTCCCTGTTCATAGATGCAGGCACGAATGGCGAATTGGTGATAGGCAATAAGGATTGGCTCGTGACCTGCGCCTGCTCTGCGGGCCCGGCTTTTGAAGGAAGCGGGATAAAGTGCGGGATGCCTGCTTCAGAGGGAGCGATCGAAGCCGTAGAAATGAGGGAGGACGGTACTCTCAAGTATGAAGTCATCAACGGGACCAAACCCAAAGGCGTGTGCGGTTCGGGTCTGGTCGACCTCCTGGCTGAGTTGTTTATCAACGGTTATATCGACCGACATGGGAAATTCAAAATTCAAAGAGCCGGCAAGAAGATTGTGGAGAGTGAGGAGGGGAAAGGCTTTCTCATCGAAGGAGGCAAAAAAAGCTTCTGGGGAAAAGACCTGGTGATCACCGAAAATGACATCAAAAATCTC
>JASFPJ010000182.1:0-6717 GCA_050116035.1 Candidatus Aminicenantota bacterium
CTTATCCGGCGAGGCAGCGATACCTGGCACAAGGTTACCGGGACAGAAAGCCGCCTGCTCCACTTCAGCAAAGTAATTGACAGGATTACGGTTTAAAACCAATTTGCCCACCTTGATGGGGGGAACTTCGGCGTGGGGCCAAACCTTGGTAATGTCAAAGATATCCCAGTGATAATCTTTGGCCTGCTCCGGCGTCATGATCTGCATCTCAAGTGTCCAGGATGGAAACTCACCCCGCTCGATGGCCTCATAAAGGTCTCTCGTCGCGTGATCAGGATCCTCACCTGATATTCGTGTGGCCTCAGCTAGGTTAAGGTTCCTTATTCCCTGGTCGGTCTTGAAATGATACTGTATCCAGAAATATTCCCCCTTGTCATTGTACCATTTGAAAGTGTGGCTGCTGTAGCCGTTCATGTGTCGATAAGTCGCCGGCGTGCCTCGGTCAGAGAATAGAACAGTGACTTGATGGATGGACTCAGGAGTCAACGAGAGAAAATCCCAGAACATATCCGGATCCTTACAATTGGTTGCTGGATGTCGCTTTTGAGTGTGGATAAAATCAGAGAACTTCAATGGATCGCGAATGAAAAACACTGGTGTGTTGTTACCAACAAAATCATAGTTGCCCTCTTCGGTATAGAATTTCACAGCAAACCCGCGTGGATCGCGCGCTGCATCAGCCGATCCCTTTTCTCCTCCTACGGTGGAAAAACGGACAAAGACCTCAGTCTTTTTGCCCACTTTAGAAAGGAACTTGGCCTTAGTGTACTTGGTCAAATCAGCAGTGACTTCAAAATAACCTCCTGCACCGGCTCCTTTGGCATGGACAACCCGCTCAGGGATACGCTCGCGGTCAAAGTGCGCCAGCTTCTCTAAAAGATGAACATCCTGCATCAGGACAGGGCCACGTGCTCCTGCGGTCATGCTGTTCTGATCATCAGCCACAGGAATCCCAAAGGCTGTGGTTAAGGTCTTTTTCTTTTTTGGCATCTGAAACCTCCTTATTTATTGATTTTTAGTTCTTGACTTCAATCCTTCAGGTTAAATCAACATCGAATTTTTTGTCTTCTAACATATTCATCTTTAATCAATCCTTAATACTAATTAGTATCAACTCTTATTAATAATAGAAAAATTTTTATCTTTTTTTGCGGCACTTATTGCAATAACCCTCTAAAAGAACCTTCTTTTTAAAAACAGTGTACTTTTCTTTGATATCCCCCGGGATGATTATATCATCATACGGCTTGTAGTCAAAATCTATTATCGAGTTGCAATTTACACATCGGAAGTGGTGATGATTTTCCCTATCCGGATCATACCGTCTTGGATCTCCATATCCCTCAACAATATTAACGATTCCTATTTTTGAAAAGGTTAAAAGAGTTCGGTTGACAGTATCCAATGAAATATCAGGAATTACTTTCTTGACTCTTTTAAACAGGACCTCTGCACTCGGGTGGTCTTTTGACTTATGCAATTCTTTATAGATGACAATACGCTGCGGCGTCAGCTTGAGGTTATTTTCTCTGCATTTTCCCCTAAAGAAATCCATGAGGGCATCCTGAGTATCTAATCTCATATTGTTACTATATAGGAGTTTATCTTATTTGTCTACAGAAAAATTTGAAACATATTTCATTCAGAATGAAAAGAATTAAATCCATTTGTTGATAATTCATGTTAAGCTGGTTAAACTTCAGAAGAGAGGGTTTAATCCCTGATGAGGAGGGACAATTCAATGATAAAACGCCTTGTCTATCTATGGCTTTCCCTATCCTTCATTTTGACAGGAGTGCTGTCCAGCGAAGACTATAACATTTCATCCCCTGATAAAAACATCACCGTAAAGGTCGAAATCCAAGATGGGATTTATTATTCCGTTTCTTACCAGAATCATGAGATCCTGAAGCCTTCTCCTGTATCGCTGACTCTTCGGAGGGCTGGGAAACTCGGCGAAAAGCCCACGGTCAAGGACGCCCGAAGGAAATCAGTCGATGAAAAAATACATCCTGTTGTTCGAGTCAAGAGTGAAGTCATCCCTGATGTGTACAATGAACTCTATCTCCAATTCCAAAAAAACTATGGCTTGGTATTTCGTGTCTACGACGACGGTATCGCCTATCAGTGGATAACCGATTTCCAGGAAGATATCGAAGTCCTGGATGAAGAAGTTATCTATAATTTCTCACGCAACCATAATGTCTATTTCCCTTTTGAGGAAAGTTTCTTCACTCACCAAGAACGTCCGTACAGCTATCAATCGCTGAGTCAGATCTCCACCGACCAGATGGGCTACCCGCCCATCCTGATCGACATTCCAGAGGGACCCAAGGTTGCCATCACAGAAGCCAATCTGGAGGATTATGCGGGTCTCTATCTGAAAGGGACGGGCACTCCTTCTCTCCAAGGGATCTTTCCCGCTTACCCCCTTGAGGAGGATCAGACTCGGGACAGAGATGTGGAAGTTGTCGAGCGGGCTGATTATATCGCCAAGACGAAGGGGAAACGTGCCTTTCCCTGGCGAGTGATGGTCATCGCCAAAGAAGACGGCCTTTTGATCGAAAGCCAGATGATCTACAAGCTGGCCAAGCCCCTTCAACTGAAAGATGCATCCTGGATTAAACCGGGAAAAGTGGCCTGGGATTGGTGGAATGCTCTCAACATTTACGGCACAGATTTTCAAGCCGGAGTCAACACGCCCACATACAAATACTACATTGATTTTGCAGCCAAGCACCGCATCGAGTACATCATACTGGATGAGGGCTGGTATGAATTGGGGGATCTTCTGGAAGTCAAACCGGAAATCGATGTAGAGGAGATTGTTCGCTATGCCGGCGAACAGAATGTCGGAGTCATCCTTTGGGTGGTCTGGAAGACTCTGGAAGACCAGCTGGAAATGGCTCTGGATCAATTTGCCGAATGGGGAATCAAAGGCATTAAAGTTGACTTCATGCAGAGGGATGACCAGTGGATGGTGAACTACTATCACAAGATTGCCCGGGAGGCAGCTAAACGTCATTTGCTGATTGACTTCCACGGCGCCTACAAGCCCACAGGTTTGAGGCGGGCTTATCCCAACGTCATGACCCGGGAAGGTGTGCTGGGTCTGGAGCACAACAAATGGTCTGAAAACGTCTCTCCCGAGCACGACCTCATTATTCCTTTTACGCGGATGTTGGCCGGTCCCATGGATTACACGCCTGGCGCCATGGTCAATGCCCAGAAGCAGAATTTCAAGCCCATATTCCGCCGTCCGATGAGTATGGGAACTCGCTGCCACCAACTGGCCATGTACATCATCTACGAAAGCCCCTTGCAGATGCTATCCGACAGCCCTTCCAATTACTATAAAGAGGAAGAGTGCATGGAGTTTCTCTCTCAGGTTCCTGTGGTCTGGGACGAAACGAGAGTATTGGACGCCCGAATGGCAGATTATGTGCTCCTGGCTCGCCAGTCCGGCAAGGAGTGGTATGTGGGCGCCATGACAGACTGGACTCCCCGGGAGCTTCTCGTTGATTTTTCCTTCCTGCCACCAGGGGATCATGAGATTATTATCTATCTAGATGGGGTGAATGCCCATCGCTATGGCAGTGATTATAAAAAGGAAACCCGCACTGTCACATCAGAAGACACGATGAACATTCAACTCGCCCCGGGTGGAGGCTGGGCAGCCCGAATTTCCCCCCTAAAAAATAAAAATTAATAATACTCCTTCAAGATTCTCAGTTTATCTGTTTTAAAAAACGTTTGATTTGTCACCATACATTTTGAATAATCTTTAAAAAAGGAGGTTTGTCATGAGTCAAAGATGGGTGAAGAGTTTATTGATTTTCATGCTGGCGACAATGGTGCTTTATGCAGAGGAGGAGAAAATGTTTAACGGCCTTTATCTCAATCTCGGAAACCTGTTCCGTCTGTCCCATGCCAAAAGCCGATCCATCAGTCCCGAGAACTTTACCGGAGAAAAAGGAAAAGGCGGAATGTCCATCGACGGACCGGCTATGAAAGCTGCTCGGGACCTGGGCCAGGGCTGGAAGGTCTCTCCCTATGTCATCATCAAGCCTAAGGAAACCTTTGTCATGGCTGAGATACAAGGGCCGGGAGCCATCCAGCAGATCTGGATGACGCCTGCCGGCAACTGGCGCTTCTCGATCCTCCGGTTCTACTGGGACGGGGAAAAGGAACCATCCGTGGAAGTCCCTGTGGGGGATTTCTTCGCCTGCGGCTGGGGAAAATTTGCCCAGGTTTCATCCCTGTCTGTGTGCGTGAATCCCGGAAGCGGATTCAACTGCTACTGGGTGATGCCTTTCCGGAAATCCTGCAAGGTCACCATGGAGAACCTGGATGAGAAAAATATGACACTTTACTACCAGATCAACTACACCCTGACCGATATACCAGAAGATGCCGCCTATCTTCATGCCCAATTTCGACGCACCAACCCCCTGCCCTACAAGTCAGACTACACCATTGTTGACGGCATAAAAGGATGGGGTCATTTTGTCGGAACCTATATGTGCTGGGGCGCAAACAATACCGGCTGGTGGGGCGAAGGTGAGATCAAATTCTTCATCGATGGGGATAAGAAGTTTCCCACAATCTGTGGCACCGGGACTGAAGATTATTTCTGCGGCTCCTATGGCTTTACCGTTGATGGAAAATACAGAGAATACACCACTCCTTATGCGGGTATGCCTCAAGTGATCATCCCGGATGGACAGTGGCAGTCCCAGCAGCGCTTTGGCCTTTACCGCTGGCACATCATGGACCCCGTGCGTTTTGAAAAGGACCTCAGGGTCACCATCCAGGCTCTCGGCTGGCGTTCTGGGGGGAGATACCTTCCCCTTCAGGATGACATCTCGTCTGTGGCGTTCTGGTACCAGAAGGAACCCCATGCTCCGTTTCCCAAGCTCCCCAGCAAGGATAAATTAGAGATTATCTAACCTTTCTGCCTGTTTTGGAGGGACAAACAGACCCAGGGAAGAAGTCTGACAGGACACTGGTGAACAATCGCAGATGAATACCAAACATCCTGATGCACTGGCTTCTCGGAAATGAAAAAACAGAGTGCAATAGAAGAGCCCATATGGTAAGGTGGAAGTAGAAGAGAGATAAGGATAATAATACAATTACATAAAGTTGCATACTTTCTCGACTAAATTAAGTGTGAACCTGCAGCAGGAAAGAGTGAATGAGTAAAAAAGAGAAAACGTTCAAGGAAATTTTCGAGGAATTAAGTCTGTTTATATTTCTTAAAGAAAAGGAAATTGACTTTCTTGAGAGAATGAAAAATAACGGAATGAAATTTCTCCCTCATGAAGAGAGAGCGCATACCATTCAAGTGCTCGCTGAAATAGTCGAAGCGAAGAAAAAAGAATTAGAAAAATATCAATTATTTCCTCTCAAAAATCCCCATTAAAATTCCAGCGTTTATCAAATCAGAATGGGGAGCATTATCTAAAGAAAGAATTATTTCTTCATCCCAGCCTATTTTCTCACATCATAAAAATCCATTCACAAATCCCTTTATGAATCCAGGAGTTTCTATCCTCCTTCTGTTTCTTATAAACACCATTCACTGGTATCGGGCGTTTATGGACACAATCATTCATTTCACAGGGAAAGATGAAGCAGAGAACATTCCATCTCTGGTGTAATTTCATTATTTTGTACTCATTGACCTATATATTTTGAGTGTGATAAGCTCACTTCGGGATACCAGTGGGTGGAGCTGGGTGAAGATCGTGAGGATCCGGGGCAACTTCAAAAACGAAATACTAAAAAATTTGCTAAGGGGAATTCTACAAAAGTCACACTATTATCATCGTAAGAGGTTCAAATGAAAAAAATTATATTTTTCACTATCCTGGCACTACTATTATTTAACTCAACATGCACCAGTCCTGAAAGTCCGGATGAAGAGGATCTGCTCGAACCGGACTACTCCGGGAGCTGGAGCGGTACAACGTCACAAGGCAAGAGTATCTCTTTCACTATCGTGGACAACGCTATCACGCGTTTCTCGTTCGAATTCGAGTGGACAAGCGGCACTGGCTGTAGCGTGGCTGGAACCGTCAGCAATGACTACGCGACGCCCCTGCCGATTAGTGGCAACACGTTCACGATCAGCGGATCCATCCCTGACTTGTCGTACACATTCACCGGCACATTCCCTTCGGCGACAACGGCAAACGGCACGTCAAACCTCACCGCCAGCGGGACGTGTCCCAGCACCGCCAGTCCCACCTGGTCAGCGAATAAAAGCTGAAAGGAGTAAAGGGACAGAGCGACGGGCTCCGAATCCTTGTTTATTCTAAATAACTATCAATCAACAACAGTTGGCCCGAGAATATCCAAAGTCATACACTAATCCATAATTTAATGATAAATCCAATTGATAATGCGTAATATTATTTCTGAAAAATCCGTAACCAATCGACATAATAAGTAAGGGTGCTGAAATACACAATTCTGCTTGACCGACTGGTCTGAATAGAATATCTTATTAGGGCAAAAAAGGAGAAACGACTGTTCAGAGGTCTCAGAAAAAAATTCGGATCTGTCGCAGTTGTTTTTGCCTTACTTCTCTTCAACTCCCCTTCCATCCTGAAGAGCGAAGAGGCGGTTAAAGGAAATCTTATCGGGTTTGTTTATGAAGAGGATGGAACGACTCCTCTTGAAGGAGCGGTGGTCAAAATCAAGAATATCTCT
>JASFPJ010000183.1:0-6714 GCA_050116035.1 Candidatus Aminicenantota bacterium
CATAAAAAAACCAAGTCAGTTAAGAACAAGATTCAACACAACTTCCCGGTATAGCCCATTATTTTTTTCTCTCGATGATGGTCAGAATACTCTGACTTCTCTCGAATTTCACTCAATTTCAAGGAGGTAATATGGCTGATGAGAGACGGAAACATCCACGGTACAAATGCATACTTCCTGCTGAATTAGTCAAATCGGAAGGAAGTCCCGACCTGATTGAAAGAGTGAGTATCCAGGATATCTCGAGTGATGGTCTTAAACTGGTTGTTAAATTTGTTCAACCTGATCGGGGATCCAACTTGGATCTAAAGCTCTACATTCCAGAGAAAAGTATACTCACTTTCATCACGGCAGAGACGGCATGGAGCAGGTTCAGCAACAGTAAACTTGAAGCCGGATTGAGGATCAGAGAGATAGACAGGAAAATGAAGAAAGAGATCCTCAACTGGGTCTATCCTGGATGGGTAAAAAAAGACTAAAGGAGGAAAGACCTAGACTTTATTAACTGTAATTATTCATTTTTTAATAATAATTATTGGGAATAATATTTTTTTTTAATAATTACTAAATCTGATATATTGACATACAGAGGTGTCAAAACTATAATTGAGTCATAACACCCAGGGGAAAACCAAAGGGAAAGATGGCTAGGCATAAACACAAAGAGACAGAACACGACAATTCTCCTGAAGAAGTCATTCCAAGCAATATTGCCCGGTTTGGCCCATCTCTTTTCCTGAAAGGAGAATTATCCGGGGAAGAAGACCTGGTGATTGATGGTAGGTTCCAGGGAAAGATACATCTAGAGAATCACAATGTTCTTGTAAGAGAAGGAGCGAACGTCAAAGCGGATATCCATGTCAACAGTATCACTATAAAAGGAAGTGTCAAAGGAAACATCTTTGCTTCAGGAAAAGTCTTCATCTCTGAAGAAGGACAACTGCACGGAGATATAAACGCCCCCACCATCTCGATCATGGATGGAGCCCGGTTCAAAGGAAGCGTAATCATGGATAAAATCGCTCAATCCGTTTCTCCTCCTGAAAAAGAACCTGAGCTCCAGTTTTCCAAGGAAGAAGCAGAGGAACCGAAAGACACAGAAAAGAAAGAAGATACCAAGGACGACTCTTCCCTCAAGTTTCGAGATCTCTGAATTTTTCCTGGCTTTTGATTCGTTTTCACTCATCCTCTTTACGTGTTCCTTGTTTACCGCACACCGATGATGCCTCCAATCAGAGATTTCTATTATCTTTCTTCTTTTTTTTTGGCGCAGTCCCAACGTTATTTATTAATGCCATTGTGAACGGAGTGAAACAATCTCAGATTTTTGTCATTACGAACGATGCGTGGTAATCTCACTCACTTGTCATTGCGAGGAACGAAGTGACGTGGCAATCTCGTAAAAAAATAATGAAAAATTCATTTTTACGAGATTGCTTCTTCGCTACGCTCATCGCAATGACAATAATGATACAGATTCAGGTTTTACTCCTTTCATTTCTGCTATAATAAGGCTTATGAAAAAATTCACGCTGTTTTCTGATTTTGCACCGAAAGGCGACCAGACAAATGCCATCCAACAGCTGTATGAAGGTCTGGAAAACAAGGCCCAACACCAGGTCTTGATGGGTGTCACAGGCTCCGGCAAGACGTTCACCATAGCCAACATCATCGAGAAAGCCAAAAGACCTGTCCTCATCATCTCCCACAACAAAACTCTGGCCGCTCAACTCTACCAGGAATTCCGCCACTTTTTTCCTAAGAATGCGGTGGAATATTTCGTCAGCTATTATGATTATTACCAGCCTGAAGCCTTCATTCCCGCCACAAATATCTACATTGCCAAAGAAGCCACGATTAACGACGAGATAGACCGTCTCAGGTTGTGCGCCACCAACTCTCTCTTTCAGAGAAGAGATGTCATCGTCATTGCATCTGTCTCCTGTATCTACGGCATCGGATCCCCGAAGACTTATTTCTCGATGAGTTTCACCCTCCAAAAGGGTCAGGAGATATCCAGAAAGAACATACTCAAAAGCCTGGTCGAAATACAGTACGAAAGAGAAGAAAAGGAGTTGAAAAGGGGAACATTTCGGGTGCGGGGAGATGTCATCGAAGTTTTTCCTTCTTACGAGGATTTTGCTTACAGGTTCGAACTTGACGAAAACGGAATATACAAAATTTCTACTATCGATCCTCTTCTGGGCCATACACTGGATAGTTACGATAAAATCCTCATCTGTCCGAGAACCTTTTTTTCCACTCCTCCGGATATTCTCGACTATGCGATCCGCAGTATAGAAAAGGAACTCGAGGAGAGAATCGCGTTTTTTAAAAATCAGGACAAACCTATCGAAGCCAACCGGATCGAAGAGAGAACATTGTTTGACCTGGATATGCTGAGAGAATTCGGTTACTGCCCTGGAATAGAAAACTACTCACTCTATCTCTCCTTGAGAAAACACGGAGAGCCGCCCTACACTCTCCTCGATTATTTTCCTCCTGACTTTCTGACCATTATCGATGAATCCCACGTCACTATCCCTCAAATCGGAGGGATGTACTACGGAGACCGCTCACGAAAGCGAACCCTTATTGAACATGGATTCCGTCTGCCCTCAGCCCTGGACAACCGGCCTCTCAATTTCGAAGAGTATGAGAGCCGAGTCAATCAAGTCCTTTATGTCTCGGCCACGCCTGGCCCTTATGAACTGAAAAAGACAAGAAATAAAACTGTCGAGCAGATCATCCGGCCGACGGGTCTTATAGACCCTGAGATAGAGGTCCGTCCAGTCAAAGGCCAAATCGATGATTTAATGGCTGAAATTAAAACAAGAGCGAAGAAGAACGAGCGGATCCTGGTCACGACTCTGACCAAAAAAATGGCAGAAAGCTTGACACGGCATTACCATGAGCTCGGCCTCCGTGTTCGTTATCTTCACTCGGAGATTGACACGCTCGAACGCGTGAACATACTCAGAGACCTGAGAAAGGGGAAATTCGATGCGCTCATCGGAATCAACCTGCTCAGAGAAGGACTTGACCTGCCTGAAGTCTCCTTGGTGGCTATACTGGATGCGGACAAAGAAGGGTTTCTCCGCTCTGCAAGCTCACTGATTCAGACTTTTGGGCGTGCGGCACGGAACGTTGAAGGAAGAACCATTCTCTATGCAGACAACATGACAGACTCTATGAATAAAGCGATCACTGAGACTAACAGGAGGAGAAAGATCCAACAGGAATTCAACACGAAAAACAACATCACTCCTCAATCCATTAAAAAAAGGATAGATGAGGTCTTGACCAGCATATACGAGAGGGATTATTTTGACTATTCACGAATCTCAGAGGAAAAAGACATCTATCTTTCACCTCAAAAGAGAAAAGAAAAAATGGAGAAACTGGAAAAATTGATGAAGGATGCAGCCAGAAACCTGGAGTTTGAAAAAGCAGCCAAATTGAGGGATGAGCTCAATAAACTGAAAAAAAGAGAGCTGGAATTAGTCGCCTGAGCGATTTTCAAATTTCCATTAATATAAAGGTTACCATGACAGGCCGTTTGAGAAAAAAAGCACAGACTCTGCCGGAAAAAGCGGGCATCTACTTCTTCAAGAATCGAACGGGAGAGGTGATTTATATCGGCAAGGCACGCTCTTTGCGGGACAGAGTGAAATCATACTTCCAGCCGACTTCGGATGTAAAAATCAAAAATATCCTCTCTGAAACATGGGATGTCGATTTTATCCTGACTGGTTCCACGAGAGAAGCGGCCTTCCTCGAGAATAATTTTATCCGCACCTACCAGCCCAGATATAACCTGAGGCTTAAGGACGATAAAAGCTTCCCGTTCCTGAAAATGACGCTCCAGGAAAAGTTTCCGGCGCTCACATTAACAAGAAGAGTGGAGGAAGACGGAGCCAAATATTACGGACCATACAGCCCGGCTCAGCAAGCTCGACAAACGAGCCATCTCATCGCCAAATACTTCGGTGTCCGAACTTGTGAGGAAGCTGTTCCAGGAAAAAGGAAAAGGCCCTGTCTTGAATATGACCTCAAACTCTGTTCTGCTCCGTGCGTTAAATACATCTCCGAATCAGATTACAGGGAGAGCGTGGAGAATGCACTCCTCTTTCTGGATGGGAAAACGGAAAAGCTGTTGAGCGTCTTAAAGCAAAAAATGCGCGAATCCGCATCCCGGCAGGAATTCGAGCAGGCGGCTCACTGGAGAGACCTCATTCACACTATAAAAGATATCAAAGAGAGGCCGAAGCTCATATCCGTCCAGATGGAAGATATTGATATATTCGGTTTCCTGCGGGAAAACAAAAACATCGCAGTCTATGTTTTCTTGATGAGAAGAGGCAAAGTCATCGAATCTGAAGAACTCTTCTTTCAGGAGAAAAAAGATTTATCGAACACAACAATCTTTTCCGCTTGCTTGTGGGACCTTTATGAGAAACGAATGAATATTCCAGACAAGATACTCCTTCCCTTTGCCCCGGAGAGAAGAGAAAAGCTCTCAAAGATGCTCACGGAAAAAAAGCATAAAAAAGTTGAAATCCTCACCCCAATCAGAGGGAAAAACAAGAAGCTGGTCAGCCTGGCCAGTGCAAATGCAGAAATTCTGATGCGAAAAAAAACCGATGAGTTCTTTCCTCTTGAAGAAATGAGAAAGGTTCTCGAACTCAAAATCCTTCCTGTTCGCATCGAGGGATACGATATCTCTAACACAGGAGGAGATGAATCTGTGGGTTCTCTTGTTGTTTTTGAGAATGGCCTCCCCCAAAAAAATGATTACCGAAAATACAAGATCAAGAGTGTGGAGGGCCCGAACGACGTGGCCAGCATTCAGGAGGTTATCAGAAGAAGGTACACGAGACTCCTCCAGGAAAAGAAAGCCTTCCCGGATTTAATCCTTGTGGATGGAGGAAAAGGCCAACTGAATGCAGCCAGGACTGTTCTTGAAGAATTGGGATTAAACCATCTTCCTGTCGTCTCATTAGCAAAAAAAGAAGAAATCATTTTCACACCATCCCATAAGAACGGGATACAGCTGGATAAAACGTCCCCTGTCCTCAAACTCTTCCAGAGTATAAGAGACGAATCTCACCGCTTTGCTCTCTCTTTCCATCGTTTGAGGAGGAAAAAGAAAAGCTTCGAATCCCGGCTGGATGGGATCAAAGGGATAGGGCCAAAGAGAAAAACAGCCCTGTTGACAAAATATAAAGGTGTGAAGGAAATAAAAAAAGCCTCGATCGAGGAATTGGGCAGAATTATAGGAAGGAAGACGGCTCAAGGACTTGTTGACAAGCTTAAAAAAGAATGATACCCATTTCTGAGAGTAATTTAAGAAATAATGTTTCAATAGACAATTAAAGTAAATATAAGTCAATATAGGATAATATAAGTATATTTTAAAAATTTCTCAACTGGCTATACATCTTAAATGGTGAGCCAACACATGAGGGAAAGATGGGTATGATACTCGGAACGGGAATCGACATCATCGAAGTGGAGCGTGTCAAAAAAATAGCTGAAAAAAATCCCCGTTTCCTGGAAAAAATCTTCACGTCTGGCGAAATCGACTACTGCTCGAAGAAAAAAAATAAGTACCAGCATCTGGCCGCCCGGTTTGCTGCTAAAGAAGCCTTCTTCAAAGCCATAGGAAAAAGGATAAACTGGACTGATGTTGAGCTCTTCAACCTCTCTTCAGGAAAGCCAGAGCTGAAAATTAAGAATAAAGAGAGATTCCGTGTGGAAAAAGCCCATATCTCTATTTCTCACCTGAAAGATTATGCTGTTGCAGCCGTTATCCTGGAAAGAAAAAAATAGACACCAGCTTATTTCCCCAGAATTAATCGAACGATAAAGCTGAGGATTATTGCCACCCCCGTATTCAATCCCATCGAGAGAAGCGCCACTCTTTTCCCAATTTCTTTCCAGAGGAGAGCCACTGTCGAAAGACAGGGAATGAAAAAGTTAATAAACACGGTGAAAACGATGAGCTGTTCTTTGGAAACGACCGTCAGTAAATCCTTGTAGCTGACATCGAGCGCCTGGAGCATCATGACCAAAGAAAGCTCTTTCCTCAGGAATCCAAACA
The DNA here is from genome assembly GCA_050116035.1 of Candidatus Aminicenantota bacterium. Classification (GTDB taxonomy): domain Bacteria; phylum Acidobacteriota; class Aminicenantia; order Aminicenantales; family Aminicenantaceae; genus SOIA01. Next base: position 6,104 of record JASFPJ010000183.1, read on the forward strand.
CAAGAGTGACTCCCAGATCCCGGGGCAGGCCAAGGCCCTTCTCCACTAGAGGGGAAAGAATAAGGTTGAGGAACCTGTCAAAATGCAAGTATTGAAGAAATCCCAATACAATGCTTCCAACAATCAGGATCGGCCAGGCAAACTTAATGAAGGATTTCATCTGGAAATATGTTTTCTTCATCATGTTTTTTATCGAGGGCATCTTTAAAGAAGGAATTTCAAGGATCAACCCAGGCGAGGGAGTCCGAAAAAAGAGTGTTATTATCCGGCCAAGCAAGGCCACCAAGAGGATATTGAACACATAGAATCCAAAGGCCCACAAAGGCCCCAGGTAAAAAGCAACTATGGCCAGGATGATCGTTGTCCTGGCTGAACAGGGAATAAAGGGAATGAGTAAAGATGTGATGACCCGGTCCCTGCGGGATTCCAGAGTTCGGGTTGAAATGATAGCCGGGACGTTGCAACCAAAACCCAGGATAAAAGGGGAGATGGATTTTCCGTGGAGCCCGATCTTGTGCATAAAGGTGTCCATTAAAAAGCCTGCCCTTGCTAGATATCCCACATCCTCTAAAAAAGACATCAGAAAAATCAAAGGAAGGAAATAAGGGAGA
>JASFPJ010000184.1:0-6669 GCA_050116035.1 Candidatus Aminicenantota bacterium
AACAGGAATTCCTGATATTCTGGCCATCCGTTGGGCGGCTTGGGGAAATGTAAATGCTTCCGGACCAGTCAAACGAAACCGCTTTCCTTTCAAATCGCTCCGCAAGACTGCTTGAGCCGCGATCTCACCCACATCCTGAGAAGAAATACAGGGAATGGCCTTCGCCCCTCCGCCAGGGGCAATCATTTTGTCTTTCTTCAAAAATGTAAAAAACAGTTCCATCGATGGAGCACAACCCAGAATGGTCCAGTTCAATTCCGAGCCGATAAGAGCTTTTTCTATTTCTATTTTTATTGCACCAAACTTTTGCAATCTTAAATTCCTCAGAAAATTTTCTCTCATTTCGTAGCCAGAAAGGTAAACCACTCGAGCAATACCTGTACTTTTAGCTTTCTTGAGAATCATCAATACGGCGTCTCGTTCTATTCGCCGAATTTTTCTGATGAGCTTTGGATGGAAAGCAGAGATGCTGAGAATTATTGCTTTTGTTCCTTTTAACGATTCAATGACCGACTCTCTTCTTGTGATATCTCCCTCGATTATTTCAGGCTCATCCCCAAGAATCTTCTTTGCCCTGGCTTTATCCCGACTTAAAACCTTAACATCTTCGCCCTTGCGAATCAGGCTGCGGACAATATACCTCCCGTAATATCCGGTCCCACCAAAAACGATAATTGGATTTCCTGTCATATCCATAATGCCTGAAGAAGAAAAATGAAATTATTTTATCCGTACTTTCTTTTCATCTCAAGGGGGAATATTTTTTTGAATGCAATATATGGGTTGAGATTTGAACAAAATAAAATAAATGAAATAAATTATTTAGCTAATTATAGATTTTCAATCACATAACGATGGTTACAGCAATCATGGCCCTGCATGAGAGTTTTATCTCGTATCATCTTCATTTTCGGATTGAACGCTCTAGCCACTGCATAGTCAGGAAAGCAGATACAGGCAAAACCAATATCCTCTGCCTTAGCGTCACGAAATGTCTTTGCCCAGAGACACTCTGTGACCTTAACCTCAAATGCTTTTTCTGTGTCTTCGGTAATCTCGAAAGTCAAAGAATTTTTAAAGGAAGGGGTTGGCCTTTTAAATATTTCAGTGAACGCGGCTAGATCATTCTTGGGAATACTTTTAACGTAATTTTTTACCGGCTGGGATACGGAATCAGAGGCAGCCTCTTTTAACTTCTCGATGAATTCTCTTCTACCATACTTTTCAGCAAGTGCATTCATGGTCGGGATGAACGTGTTCCCATAAGCAAACTGGAAGACCTGTTCCAATGTCATCCCTGAGGGGGACTGGAATTTATGTTTGACTTCCTGTCCTGGAGAATCCTGCTTGGCTGGAGTCAGAGCAAACATGTTATTGCATCCTAAGCCGAGCAATGAGCTGGCAGACAGCAATTTAATACAGAATTGCCGGCGACCAAGCATACTGACTGAATTCTTGATTAACATTTCAGACCTCCTACACGCTTCTAGGTACGTATTTGAAAATGGAGAAGTTTTATGCTTTTTTCTTGCTGTTTTTTCTGTCAATGATGCCCAAGATCCCGGGCAAAACGATCGCCGTGGTCAAAAAGCAGGCTCCCACACCCAAGAAGAGCGCTCCACCGAACATCCCAAATCCAGGCATAACGGAGAACATCAAGGATCCAAAAGCGAACATCGTGGTCAGTGAGGTTAAAAGTATGGCTTTTCCCGTGCTGGAATAAACTGTTCGAATCCTGCCGTTGCCTTCAATCCTCCACCGATGCATGATATGCACGCCGTCATCGATGCCGATACCGATGATCAAAGGAACACCCATAACAGTCATCATGGACAGCAGAATCCCGGTCAGGTTCATCAGGCCGACCATCCAGAACACGCCTAGAGCCAGAGGAATCATGGCGATCAGTGCGTACAAGGGTTTCCGAAAATCGATCCACAGCAGGACAAACACAACAGCCAGTGTCAACAAAGCGGCATTGCGTCCATCTCGTCCGAAAATCTTGAGCAGAGAAACAAACAAAGGAGCCATCCCGGTGGCTTTTTCACTGACTCTTTCCACATCAGCTGCAAACCTGTTTAAAAATTCTCCATCATAGATGCTTCCTGCCGGATAGACAGTGATCAGGAAGAGGTCCCTGGTTGTGTTGCTGTAACGGTCCAGAATCATCTCAGGGAGCTCTTCAAGCTTGATGGACTCTGTGGAACTCATCCTGATGACAGAATCTTTGAAGTAAGGCGCGAAGCTCTGCTGAAATCCGGACATTCCCCGGGCCGCCACTGGGATGTCCACATTCAACGACCGCAATAGATTCTGAACGAGGCTTTCGGAATCCGGATCATCGGGATCACCCACGATCTCCTTACATTTATTGTCCACTTTGTCCTGTCCCCCGAGGAAGGCCATATCCTGCATCTCCATGATGTTCATCTCCAGCCGCTCAAGCTCTTCGATGAAAGTTGTCATTTCTTCCGGAAGCACAACGGGCTTGATGGAAGTTGACTGTACACTTTTTTTGACTTCGTTGACATGAGGGGTTCTCTTCTGCTGCTCCTCCTCAGAAGGGACAAAGACTGAAATATCATCCGTGACAGCCACTGAACCAAGGTCACGGTATTTTTTTGACAATTCGTAGGATTCATCGACACTATCGGCCAACACCAGGGCATAATCCATGCTCAAGTCGAACTTCTCCATGATATCATCCAGCAGAAGAATGGAAGGGACTTGCGGCTCCATGTTCCTGTAATCATAATCCCAACGGATGCTGACAGCCTGCCAGATCAGGAATGCACTCAATGCCACCGAGATGAAGATCGTGAAGGCATACTTTCTGCTGAGCCATTCTCCCGCACGGCCCAAAAACTGGAAGGATATATCCCGATGGACAACTGGTTTGACTCCCTTCTTCTTCTTGCGCCGCCATTCCCTGAAGCGTTCTCTCCAGACGAGCATGAACGGCAAACACACTAGAGTCGCCAGAAGAATCGCCACCAGTCCCGTCCCCATGACTAGACCCATCTCTTTCATACCCCTGGAAGAACTGATGACCAGAGCGTAAAAAGCACAGGCTGTGGTGAATGCACCCGTGACGATCCCTTTTCCGCTTTTCAAGAATGTCTTCTCCATGGCCGCGGCGATGGAATCTCCGGCTTCCCGATGTTCTGTGAAAACAGAAAAAATATGGATTGAAAAGTCGACACCCAAACCAAGGATGATCACGGCCATCGTGGATGTCAACATATTGAGCTGACCGACCACGATGGCTGCACTTCCAAGGGCCCAGATCACACCCACTATCAGGTTGACCAACGCAAAAAGCGGAGCCACCCACATCCTGAATGAAAACATCAGGAGCAGCAGAATGGCCACCAAAGCGATCAAGGTAGTGAACCCAAGGCTTTGCTCAGTGTAAACCTGTTCATCGTGCTCTTTGGGAATAGTCCCGCATAAGCCTGCCTCCACATCCGGATAGTCCTCCAGCAGATCATCCACCGCAGCTTGAGTCAGCTCGGTGCTGGACATGATGTAATGCCTATCCATTATAGTGAAAGCAGGAACGGCAGTCAGGATCAGGGCTGTTTTATCATAAGACAGGAAATACGGCTCACCGAAGAGAAGCTTGTCTACAGCGATCCGGATTTCCTCTTCTGAGATTTCTTCTCCGTCCGCGGCTCTCTCCAGGACAAGAATCAGATTCTGGATGCCCTCCAGGAACGCCCAGGCGCCATCTTCTTTCTCCCTTGTGGAGATGGACTCTTCCTGACCGACATATTCTTTCTCCATCGAATCATTGTAATTTTTGAGCAGGCCAATCAAATTGGGATCCATATAAACATCTTTCAAATTTTTCAAATCCTCTTCTTTGACCAGCATCAGCATGTGTTCTTTGAGAAAATCAACGTTCACTTTGTAATCCACACGTTGGAACAGTTTGAAATTCATCTGGGATCGAAGCTCTTGAATCTCAGTCCGAAGTTCCTCGATTTTCGACTCTTTGCCTCCTTTGGCCGCAAATTTTTCAATCTTGGCTTGAAGCTTATCGATTTCTTCCTGAAGTTCCTCATCCCGGCTTGAATCTCTCAATTCCAAAATCTTCGGAGCAATGACGTCGGCAAACTCTTTAATGCGCTGTTCCTCTCCTTCGACATAGATAATCAGATTCGTCGCCGTGGCAAATTCATCGATGATCCTGTTAAACTGGATAACTTTGGGATCACGCTCGGGAAGAAGGTCCGAGGTTCGTGTGGTGACAGTGAGCTGACTGGCAAATCCCCCAAAAATTATAGTGAGGATGAGCACAATCAACATCATTCTCCACGGATGAGCGGCGTGCCATTGTGCCAGCTTTTTCAGTATTTTTTCTCTCATTGTCCTTCTCCTTTTCCTCGATCAGCTAAAAATAGACGCGAACTCTTATCAACCCCCCGTTTCCCATTTGTTTGGAAAAAACCTTTCCATCCGCACCAAAATTAAGATTCAGATAGGCAAAAATCTCCACATTATCTGAGAAGCTATAATTCAGAGTCGGGACCAGAGCCATGCTTTTGTCTGAAAGGCTGTAAATCGTCGAGACTCCGACATTCATTAAATCAGTCGCTGGATGCTGGGCAAATATATAGACCTGGTCGCGAGTAATGGACTTCTGTTCCATTGCCAGGGAGCGCATCCAATCATTGAGGCTATACTGTGTGTAGTCGGTCTTGCCCAGGGTATTCCGGTAATACTCAATCATGAAGTATGTTTGAAAATTGAACGTGTAATCCACTCCTACGACAAGCTCATAGAAGTCTTCAGAATTTTCCATCCAGTTATACGCGTATTCGGCCCAGATTCCCAATCCCAAAAGTTCACCCGCAGTGCTTGCGCCGAGCAGCTGCCGCTTTCCGGGAAGTTCCAGGAAAGACATGTTGACTGGATCAATCTGCGTGTAATCATGGAAACGCCAGACTTTTTCCACAGCAGTCAGTGCATAGTCAAAGTGGGAAATTCGTCCCTTAATCTGCAACAATTTCGCAGAATTCTGCCAGTTGTCTTCAGGAGAAAAGAGTGCTGTGAATGTGTATGCAGAACCCAATGGCACGTCAAGCCGGATGGCATTGTGACCTGGCTGCTCGTAGGTCGGGTCGAAGAGCTCTTTGATGTTAAAGACGTCGGTTGGATTCCAGACATAACCTGTTCCAAGAGAAATCTGCTGCTTCCCGGCTGTTAAGTCAAAGAGCTTAAAGGAAAGCTTTATGTAAGCGTTATCAAGAAAATGACGGTTTTCGAAGGGAAGCACATAAAAAGCCTCCATCCCCGGAGGAACCTCAGCCACGGCTTGAGCAGGCAGGAAATCCAGGATGTTCCATTGGGTTTTGCCGTGATAGGTGATGTAGTCAAAATTGGCGGCAAAAGTGACCTTGCTCGATAAACTGGATTTTAAATCCACCCGCAGCTTGTTGGAATAAAGGAAGAGGAATTCATCCTGAATTTTCGCGCCGCTCGCTTGAGTCTCAAAATAACCAAAGATGTCCACACCCTCTTGGGCCTGGAGAGAAGGCAACGAAATAAAAACGAATAATAAAAAAATGATACATTTTTTCATTTTTTCAATTCCCTTTCGGTGAACATCTTGTCATCCAATTGGACATTAAATTTAACTTCCAAAAGCTCCATCTCTGTCTGTGTGTTGTCGTTTTTATTGTGCATCACCATCTTCATCGCTGTCGGGATACCGTCAATGACACGAATATCACTCTGAGTCAATCTTTTTTCATGATAATTGGGATCATCCTCATCATAGTAATCAATAACTATCGGTACGAAATTCTCCTTAATCACCCACATAATCATTCGCGAGTATGACATATCACTGTCTTGTTTGCGGGTGAGTTCCAGCTTGTAGCAGTCATATCCCTCCATCTTCTCATCCTTGAGTCTTTTTGAAGCAAAATCCTCGATAAAAGCATCACCACTTCCCATATCTTCATAGGAAAAATCACTCCCCTGCATTTTTTGTTTTTTTGCATGAGTAGCCAGCTTTCGGACGCGCTGCGTCCGGGGAAAGAACATCCAGATATCGTCCGCGTTGTTCAGCATTAAAATCGCCTGTCCTTTGACGCGTGCGGGTTCCAGATAGCGCACAAGGGTTTTCTCTCCTTTATCCTTGCTCCACGACTCAGAGATAAAAGTGCGCTTTTGACCTGATGAAGTTGTTATAGTCATCTTTGATTTCCCATAACTGGTATCGACGTTGAACAGGTCATTAACTTTCTGGATGATCTCTTCACCCGTGAGCTCCTGACTGAACAATCCTGGAGCCGCAAGCAGTACGATTAATCCTGTTATTAAAATTTTTCTCATTTGTTTCCTCCAATCCTTCATCTTTTCTTTGACCAGCAGAGTATCTACTTGGTGACAAAATACTTTATCATCATAATCTCTCAATTTCATTATCTTTATTCATTGTCTTTCAGTTTATCAGACTCAACATGCTCCACCGAGAGAAGCACGAGATTCAGGTCACGGATTCGAGCGAGGAGCCCGTGTAAGGCCGCTTGGTCTGCCACCGGTCCTTTAAGAACAGTCACGTCTCCCTCATAGTTCATCTCCATGTCCTCAAACCAGTCTGCCCATTTTTTATCCAGACATCCCTCTACTTTAATCGTGTACATCAATGGAAGGATG
>JASFPJ010000185.1:0-6668 GCA_050116035.1 Candidatus Aminicenantota bacterium
ATTGTCAAAGAGGTGGCCAAGTACAGCATGGGGATGGGAATCAAGGGAGGTTTTCGTCCTGAGACATTCCACTGGAAATGGGACCAGAAAAAAAACCAGGATTCCGTTTGGGTCGGTGATGTCAATGCTGGTCTGCAAGTTTCGTTCAGAGCAGAGAATTATTCACGGCCCCTGAACACAAATTTTTATCTCTCCAAGCCTCTGAATTTGCCTCATTCCTGGCATAACAGCGGCAAAGGCGGATGCAGGATCGAGGAATCCGGAGAAGACACTGTTCTCATCACTTCCTACAGCGGACCACGGACAATCAAAGCCAATGAAACACTTCACTTTAATTTCAACCTGCTTCTCACTCCGTTTAAAACAATCGATACACAGAGCCACTGGAAAAACCGCTTTTTTCACGCTTATAAGCCCATAGATGAGATAGCCAGAACTGGCGCGAACACCATCAATAACCATCATGCCAATGAAGTGAATCCTTATATCAATTATCCGTTCATCCATACCAGACAGATGAAAGAGTATATCGATGAAGCCCATGCCAAAGGGATTAAGGTCAAGATCTATAACACGATTCGGGAGCTGTCGAACCGTGCGAATGAGATTTTTGCTCTCCGGAGCCTGGGTGAAGAAATATTTTCGCCAGGTCCGGGAGGAGGATATTCCTGGCTCCAGGAACATCTCGGGTCAAACTATATTGCTGCGTGGTTTGTTCCCCGGCTCAAAGATGCGGCTGTGATCAACAGTGGAATGTCCCGCTGGCACAATTATTATCTTGAGGGCCTGAACTGGCTGGTCAGGAATATCGGGATAGATGGACTTTACATCGACGACGTTGCCTATGACAGGACAACGATGAAGAGAGTCAGGAAAATTTTGGACCGCGGCCGAAAAGGGGCTCTTATCGATTTGCACTCGGCGAACCAGTTTAATCCAAGGGATGGTTTCGCGAACAGCGCTAACCTTTACCTCGAACATTTCCCCTACATTAACCGACTCTGGTTTGGCGAGTACTTCGATTACGGTTCTTCCCCAGATTTTTGGCTTATCGAACTATCAGGCATCCCGTTTGGGATCATGGGTGAGATGCTTCAGGATGGAGGGAATCCCTGGCGAGGCATGATATACGGCATGACCTCCCGTCTTCCCTGGGCCGGTGATCCCAGAGCGCTGTGGAAAGTCTGGGATGATTTCGGGATACAGAATTCTCGAATGGTCGGATACTGGTCCCCATCATGTCCGGTCAAAACGGACAATCCGGACGTCCTGGCTACGGCTTATGTCAGAAAAGACTGCGTCCTGATCTCGATCGCCAGCTGGGCCGAGGATAGTGTTCTCTGTAATCTTAATATTGATTGGCTAGGATTGGGAATGGATCCAGAAAATATGGAGCTTCGGGCTCCGTTCATAAAAGATTTTCAAGGGACAACCACATTCAAGCCATCGGATAGTATACCTATTGACTCGGGTAAAGGCTGGCTTCTGATTCTCAGAGAGAAAGAAGTTCATCAATAATCTGGGAAACAATCTGTCTACTCCTTCACTCTTGACCTCTATTTTTTCCGATGATATAAGCTATAAACAGGGATTTAATAAAAAAAAAAGGGAGATAAATCGCTCAATTAAAAAGCTAATTTAATTTTTTATGATGTCAGCCGATTTTATGAATGATTCAGGGGAATTGATTTTCTGATGAGAAGAATCGGACACCTCGCACTTAAAGAAACCGCAAAGACTGCATTCCTGATTATTTTTTCCTTACTGTTCGTTTCCACACAGGGTTTTGAACATGCCCAACAGAACTCCGGCATTGATAGGGGTGATTATGTGATTTTGCTTCACGGCCTAACCCGGTCAAACCGTTCGATGAAGAAGATCGAGGAATTTCTTTCAGAATACGGCTACAAGGTTATTAACGTTGATTATCCTTCCACAGAGCATCCGATAGAATACCTGGCAAATAATGTACTCAGCGACGTCATCGCCCGCTTCAACACAAGATCAGGGTCAAAAATCAACTTTATCACACATTCTTTAGGGGGAATAATCGTCCGCTATTATCTAAAACACCATAAACTCACTAACCTTGGACGCGTTGTCATGCTCAGCCCCCCTAATAAAGGAAGTGAATTGGTTGATAATCTCAAAGAAAGCTATTTTTTTAAAAAACGCCATGGGCCAGCCGGTCAACAGCTTGGAACAGATAAAGAAAGTTTACCTCTTAACCTGGGTCCGGTTGATTTTGACTTGGGAGTCATCACCGGCAATATCAGTTTCAACCTTATTTCCTCTATGATTCTTCCGGGCCCTGATGATGGTGTCGTATCTGTAGAGAGTGCAAAGGTAGAAGGCATGACTGATTTTATCGTGATGCCGAACAGCCACACGTTTATCATGAAGAACAAAAACGTGATCAAACAGATAATCCATTTTCTCGAGAATGGAGAGTTTGATCATTCAAAATCCAGATAAATATGAATAGATTGAATGAACGCGATGACTGTGCGCAGGGATTTCTTTTATGAGTAAAGGTCAAAGTTCAACCCAGAAGACAATTAAGGTGTCAGGAAAAACATCATGACAGATACGGTTATCCTTCCTTTATGGCTGGTCATTCTCGGTTGTGTTCTCATTGTTTGGGCTCTGCTGAATCATCTTTTGCTGCCCAGTGTGAGATGGTACTTCCGCAGACGTTTGAATATCGTCATCAAAGAGGTGAACAGAAAGCTTGATATCCAGCTTCCTGCATTTAAACTGACGAAACGGAAAGTTCTTATTGACCGTCTAACATACGATTCCCAGGTCCTGGAGGCTGTCGACAAGTTCTGCAAGGAGAACGATGTTCCTAAGGAAGTGATCATGGAAAAGGTAGAACGCTACGCGAGAGAGATCATCCCCTCCTTCAATGCATATACCTACTTCCGGATTGGCAGCTGGATGAGCAGATTCATTTCAAGACTCCTCTACCGTGTGAGGATAGGCTTTGCCGATGAAGAAGGATTGGAAAAGGTCGCTCGTCAATCAAGTGTGGTGTTCATCATGAATCACCGCAGTAACATGGATTACATTCTGCTGGCTTATCTGGTCATTAACAGAGTCGCCTTGAGTTTTGCAATAGGAGAATGGGCAAGGTTCTGGCCAGTGCAGCAACTGGCTTGCGCATTGGGAGCTTTTTGTGTCAGAAGAGGGTCGAAAAATCATCTCTATCGCTGTGTATTGATGCGCTATGTGCAGATGGCCACAGAAGCTGGTGTTGTTCAGGCAGTCTATCCAGAAGGAAAACTCACTAAGGACGGCAAATTATGCCCACCCCGGATTGGACTGTTGGATTACATGCTGCGTTCTTTCGATCCCAGCACAGAGCGTGATGTTATCTTTATTCCTGTCGGTGTCAACTACGATCGAGTCCTGGAGGACCGGACATTATTATTGGGCCTCGACCCTAAAGCCAAAATGAAATCTGGTCTGGGTGCTGTGAAGACATCATTATCATTCATCATGCATAATCTCTGGCTTATGCTCCGTGGGCGCTGGCACCGGTTTGGTTATGCCATCGTGAACTTCGGCACTCCCCTCTCTCTCAAAGAATATGTTAAGATGCATAAAGTAAATTTTCCCAAAATGAGAAAAGAGGAGCGGATCAAGAAAGTTCAGGCACTCGCTGAAGAGTTAATGGACAAAGTCAGTGCAGTCATCCCTGTTGCGCCTGTTCCCTTGATCGCTTCTGTGTTTGTGGAAAATCCAGAAAAGAGTTTTTCGGATTTAGAGATCAAAGCTCGCGTCCAGAGTCTGATCGACAAACTTGAAAAACGCGGAGCCCGTGTTTACATTCCCCGAAGTGACAGAGATTACACTATCGAAGTCGGGCTGCGCATGCTGACTTTGAGACATATCGTACTTGAAAATGACCATGTTTATTATGCTGCCCCGGATGAGATGGATGTGCTCGAGTATTACGCAAACTCAATCTCCCATTTTATCAAGCCTAAAAGCCAGAAGTGAACATAGAAATCCTGTAGTTTCATTCCGAATTGAGTCGGATTTCATCCTTTTTTATAGACGAACTCATCACACGAACAGGTTTGTTGAGGTATTCCAGTTCAGATGAATATTAGAACGAGAGTCAGAATCCAATTCAGGAGGAAGAGGACAGCCAAGGGCATTATGCCTTTATGCAGAAGCCTGATATGCCGAGAGAGAGGCTTCCTCCATTTTGGAATCGAAAGATAACTCAGGTTAAAGACAAACTGTAGAAATATGTAAATGAGAGTCAACAAGCCCAGGCGGTGATGAGAAAAGCTCACGGCTAGGTGTCCGTGCGCAGCGGCGACTATCGAACGAGTGAGACCGCAACCCGGGCACGGCAGTCCAGTGGTGGCGCGGAAGATACAGATATTGGGGAATGTGATACTTCCAACCTGGAGAGAAGGAGCTTCTGGAGTGGAAGGCGTAAAGATTATTGCGCCTCCAAGAATGACAGAGCAGAATATAAGGACAATCAAGTAAGGGATTAATTCACCCTTTGGTTTTGAAGTGACTGGCTTCATTGGCCAGTGGATTTACTGGTACGGAGTTAATCTCAGTGGAAGGCGGCCTTTACCTCCGGCTTCGTCAACACTATCAAACACCAGATTCCGATGGGCAGCCCAATGATACAACAGGGACTGATACAGGGAATCATAGCCAGGATGCTCGCAGCGATGCATAATCCATACTGGCTAAGCTCTTTCATCTTCAAGGCTGCGTAGATGATGAGGGCAGCGACCAGGATGCCGATAAAAGAGCTGGCAATACCTGCGGCTCCTTCATAGAGTTCTGTATACCGCTCGTCGAATTCATCAAACCTGTCTGCCATGAGTGAGCTAATACTCGTCCCGAGGAAGCTCATGAACAGACCGATTATGCTAAAGACTCCACCGATGATTCCTGTAACAAGAAGTCCGATGGACGGGCCGGATACCTGTGTGGCGGGATCTACGACGACCCGCACAGGTTTTTGTTCATCAGTCATTTTTCCCTCCTGTTTGGTTTCGGATGCTTCATCCAGAACAGGGACTCCACTGGTTGTTCTTGCCGATTCTATTCAATCAAAAATTGAATGTCAATATTTATCGTTTGATGTTTTCAGAAATTTATTTTTAAACGAACGGAGCCTCTCCCAAGATTCATTCATGAAGCGAAGTAAAAAGACTGGCGCTCCAATAAGTAAGTCCGGACAATCCAATACGCGACGAGAATGATTACAGCTCTTATTTGAAAAATGGAAAGGATTATCTTTATAATCAAATAGACGACGTGAGAGGATCCAACCAGTGATTGTCAGAGAAATTCAAGCCAAAAGCATTCTCAATAAATCTAAGGTTTTTGATTACTGCCTGAATCCTTACACTGGATGCCAGATTAACTGCGCCTACTGCTATGCCCGGCTGTTCATGCGGCGCTATTCAGGCCATAAAGAGCCATGGGGGGAGTTTGTGGATGTTAAAATCAATGCGCCTGAGCTCTTGCGCAAACAGTTGGGAAGAGCTAAAAGAGGAATTGTCTGGATTTCTTCTGTGTGTGATCCCTATCAACCGCTTGAGGCGAAATATAAGCTTACAAGGCAGTGCTTAAGAGAGCTGGCTCACAAGCAGTTCCCCGTGAATATTCAAACAAAATCAAAGCTTGTCCTCCGTGACCTGGACATCTTTCAAGAGTTTGAAGAAATCGAAGTGGGATCGACCATAACGACGGATGAGGAAAAGGTTTCAAGATTGTTCGAACCCAGGGCATCCAGCATCAGTGACAGGATTCAAATGCTCGAAACAATTCGGAAAACAGGGATCAAAACTTTTGCCTTTCTCGGCCCCCTGCTTCCCGGGAATCCGGAGACACTCATCGAACGCCTCTCTGGAAAAACAGATAAGGTCTATATTGATAAAATGAACTACCTGAGCACCATAAAGGCTTTTTACTTCCAACAGGGGCTGAAAGAAGCCACAACAAGTGCGTTTTTCCACGAATACAGAAAAAAGCTCATTAATGCATTGGAAAAGAGAGGGATGAAATTTGAGGTTCTTTTTTAATGCCAGAATGCGCAACATCTTTCTTGTCAATCAGCTTGAATAATTTTTTCTCTTCCTGAATACCCTTTAAAATATCTGAAAATAAGGGCTTCATTTCTTTCTTGTTGAAGTCGCAATTTTCGATTTTTAATTTCTCTGGATCGACACTGCAAGATATCAATTTTATGTCTTTGGCGTATTTCACAGAATGCTTCAATCCGTCGGTTTCGAAATAAGTCACCTGGACGACCATTCTCTCTCCATTTTCAATATCATATATCAAAACAACAACGTGTTCTTCGGTGTTCGTCGGGTTTTCATCCAGGTCAAAATGAAATTCTCTCTTGATGAAATATTCATTCTTCCTTTTGCCTAACTCTGAGACTTCTTTATAGATGTTTTTCAGGATTCCTTCAGGACTCTTTTCACTTTCGGGTTTTTTAGAAGGATTTTCAGAAGGACAAAAAAGAGTGTGGGCTTGAAGCAAAGACATGGATATCATCCCTAAAAGGAGGATTCGGGAGATGGTTTTAAGGATGGAGATTTTGCCTGTTTTCCGATGGACAATCATCTTACCAATATATATTATAGCGCAAATAGATACAAAAAACCTATCCTGTT
>JASFPJ010000186.1:0-6633 GCA_050116035.1 Candidatus Aminicenantota bacterium
AAGGGAAACGGCTTTCTTCTTTTGGAGATCCTTTCGATGTCCCTTCTTCCCTTTCCAAGTTCAAGGATATGCCCATGATGAAAATGCCTCTGCGTTTCGACCGCTCGAAGAGAAACTCTTTGTATATAATCAATCCTCATAAAAACGAGATATATGTTTACCGGGATCAATGTCTGGAAAAAATCATCAAAGGTAAGAGCAAGTGGTTCGAACGCGAGGAGGCCCTCGTTACCAGTAAAGGTCATCTAGCCATCCTCGTCCCAGCTGTGTATGTGCTTGAACATCAGAACAGATTATTCTTCACATTCCCTCCTCGGAGAGGGCGTGGATTCGGAGAGTTGACGCTTTTCGTGAATGATAAACCCGTTGCTTCCACTGAGATCATCGGAATTCCTCACGCAATCGATAGTCAGGGGAGGCTCTATGTTGCCGAACAAGAGAATTTCCCCAGAGTGGTGAGATACATCGTTCAATTCTGATAAAGATCGGGATTGCATTTCAACATTTGACTTTTCCTTTGTTGCTTATTGTTGACAATAACTCAAATGTCAAATTTTTAGATGCGGCCCCTTCTTTTTATTATTCAGATCATCCTATGAAATCCCACTCGATGTTCACTCTTTTCAGCGCATAGCCCAGCTCGCGCGTGTAGTCCCCGTAACACGTCATCCAATGGAAGCCGGGCATGCGTTTGGCGAGAGTCTGGTCGTCGCACGCGTATTTGATATCTATCTGTGAGCGGCAGATGGGCAAAAACGGCGCGTCGACGATTTCCCCGAGAAGACCCACCCATCGTTTTGAGGCGAAGTCGGGGATGATGTTCGTCACGACCTGCCCTTTCCTCATCTCCACTTTGGGCGCTGCGCCGTAGTCTGATTCAAAATGAGTCAGAATGCGCGCGGGTTCTCGCTTTTTGCCGTCCATCTTTCTCGGGGCTGTGCAATGGGCCAGAGTAATGATTCCTTGGTGCGGGTAGGTCGGGTCGTTGAGGAACACGGGCCTCCCTGAGATATTACCCAGCAGCACGCCCGAGGGAATGACCACGAAATCCGACTCGCAGAAAGCGAGGTAGCCAGAATCGTTGAGCGTGCTTAAGGCAAGACAGGCCGAGGTCTCGGCGATGGGCATGATCGTTCCCATGCAGCCGTTGATGGTGATGGCCCTGCAGTCGGCCTTTTCCAGCAATACACGGAAGACCTGGTCAAGCAGGAAGGCATTTTCCACGAACTGAGATTTGGTCTCCAGAGTTGTTCCCGAAGACTTTAAGTATGAAGCCGCCTGCTGCCGGGCTTTTTTTACGGTTTTCTGGTCGGAGCGCGCCTCCTTGATCAGTTTGCCCAACTCTTCATAGGAGATCGTCCGGATATCGTATTTCCATATATCCCTCACCAGTTGAGGCACGACTCCCTTCGGTTGTGACCAGGCTCCGGGCCCGCCAACCGCCAGGATTCGTGTGCCCAAAGTGTTTCGAAGCCCGAACAGGGCGCGCAGTCGCCAGAGGATTTCCTCTTGACTGTCTATCACAATATCGTCATCATCAACACTTTTGACGGCGAGCGTATCCGTATGTTGTCTGAGATAGCGGGGACTGATGATTTCATACCAGAGGTAGACAGGGCCTGACTTATGGCGGCAGAAAAAAATCATGTCTTTTCCCGCTTTTTCCAGCTCGTGGAAGACATCCATCCATCCTCCCGCTGGGTAAACCAATATCACATGAGCTGTGGAAAGGTCGTTTATTGTCGATAAATCCTTTGTTCCGCGAACACGAGATATAGGAAGAAAATCGACGGGGAAATCCGCATCTGCCCGAAGTTTCTTCAGTTCGCTTTGAATCCGGGCCGCTTCTTCCTCTGCGTCCCTTTGGTTTTGGATAGCTCCCCATGCTCGCCAGCTCGTTTGAGGCCTGCGCTTAGGTGTGCTGTAAACGAGGATGGGTTTGACCTTTAAGGGGAGTTTCTTAAAGACAGACTCCTCGGCCTCGTTGGCCGCTAATATGGGCCAGGAGAGTCCGCTGAGCGCCATGCCTCCCAGAGCTGTGGCTCCTAGGCCTTTGAGAAATGTCCGGCGGGTCAGGGCTTCGTTTCCGGGTGGGATAGACTCTCCGCAGGGACAGCAATGCGGTTGAGCCATATTTTTGTGTCCGAGTCTATTTTTTTTCATTTGGATATTCCTTTCACCAGTAACTTATTTACACTCATTTTCTGGAAAAGTAAATGGTGACGGTAAACATAGCTCGGACGATCGATGTCTTCTGGATTGAATCATAACATCCGGTATTTGAGATGCGCGTCATTTGCAAACCAGGTCCAGAGATAATAGAAACATCAAATGTTGAATTGAGGCTCCATTTTGAGGGAAAGGAAATTGTATTCAACATTCAATTGTGCGAAGATAGATAATCGGAAAATGATATTGATTAAAAGAAAGTTTATGAAGGCCGAAAAAGTCTTACTGCTCTTAACCTTATGCGCGTTTCTGATTTCATGCGCCTCATCTCAAGCCAAAACCGAACAGAAGCAGGCACAGGATTTCCAGAGTCAGTATGAGCGGGCGCTCGTCGCCATGAGTTATAATTTGTTTGATGAGGCCATAAAATATCTGAACAATGCCCTCACTTTATCCCCCAGCCATTATCATTCCCATTTTCTTCTGGCTGTGGCCTATTCCCAGAAGGGGGATTATAAAGAGGCGGCCGCGGCTTTTGAAAAAAGCCTGGAATTAAAACCGGGGAATCCAGAGGCTCATCTCAAGCTGGCTGATGTCTATCGACATTTGAATCTCATGGAGAAGGCTGAGGAACATTATAAGAAAGCATTGGCTATCGATAGCCATACAATCGCCAGCTTCAATCTGGCTGTGCTTTACTATGAGCGGGGCGAGCTGGACCAGGCCCTTCAGTATGCTGAGAAATCGATCCAAGATGGGAATCTTTCGGCTCAGGTTTTTAATCTTCAAGGAGTTCTTTTAAACCAGATGAAGCGGTACTCGGAGGCCATCACCAGTTTTCAAAATGTCTTAAGGATTGATCCCAACCACGCGGTCGCGGCTATCAACATGGCTGTCGCCTACTTCAATATCAATGACCTCAACAAAGCGCGTGAGATTCTCCTGAAGATTCATCCGAACGTTCAGGAACAGGAACTCAAGGATAGAATCAACGAGTTGTTGGAAAAAATCAAAAAATATAAATAGAAGATAGGGATTGCCTCTCAACCTTTGATGCGTTTCACCTTGTCAACACCTTTCCAGGTCTTTTCCAGGTCAGTTCTCCCTTGTCGACAACAAACGTCCCGTTCACCATCACAAACTCGATTCCCTCGGCGTACTGGTGAGGTTCAAAGAAGGTGGCTGTGTCTTTAATAGTGTTCAGGTCGAAAACAACAAGGTCGGCGTGGAATCCCTCCCGGATCATCCCTCTATCACGAAGGCCCATAATCTGTGCGGGGAGTGATGTCGAGGCCCGGACCGCATTCTCGAGAGATATGGCCTTTCTTTCAAGGGCATAATGCCTGATTTTGCGGGGGAATGTTCCATAGTATCGGGCGTGGACCGGTCCGTCTTCAGGAAGGGCAATACTGGCATCCGAGGATGTGGCTATCCAGGGCTGGGCAGAGAACGCTTCAATATCTATCTCAGACATTGAAAACCCGCGCATCCTCGCACCTCCTCGTCTGTTTGGATATCCCCCCATCTGCAGTTTTATGGCCATGTCTGCGGCAGATATTTTGTGCTCTTCAGCAAGCTGGGCAAGCTTTTTCCCGATATAAGACTTATCCGGGTAATCCATGATTATGATATTCTCTGCGCCGCCTCTCCAGTTGAGCGCATGTTTGATATCGACGTATAATTCTTTTCTTTTTTCAGGATCTTCCAGCACTTTTTTCAGCTCTTCCTGAGGATTTCTGCCGAGCGCCCATCGGGGAATCAGGACGGTTGATCCGTCACTTCCGGATGAATTATACGGATAGCAATCCGCCCAGATGTCCACTCCCTGGGCGCGTGCCTCATTAATCAGTCGAATGATGGCTCGGCTTCCACCCCAGAAATCTGCGCCTCTGGCTTTAATGTGCGCCGCGACGACCGTTGCTCCTGTGCGTTTCCCGACTTCAATCAGTTCGAGAATGTTCTCCAGCATGTTCGGAGGCCCTGGCTCATCCTGGCTGGGCACATACCACATAGGGGAGAGGCCTGAAGCACGCTCGTGCGCAAAATAAATGCCTTCGTAGGGGACGATTTCTTTCACCAGGGCAACAACTTCATCGACCGTGCTCCAAATGCTGGGCACGTATTCGAGACCGGTGGACATTCCTGCTGCCCCTTCTTCCATCGCTTTGTGGATGAGTGCCTGCATCTGGCGGATTTCTTCCTGGGTTGCGGGCCTTCGAGAATCGTCTTTCATCACGTATCTGCGGACCGTGTTATGCCCTATTAAGAGTAAGGCATTCGGGCCGATTCCTTTTTGGGTGAGCACTTCTTTTTGTTTTTTTATGGAAAGAGGTGAACCCCCGCATTGATTGGAGATCAGAGTCGTTACTCCTTGGCTGATGAAGTTCGGCGCAAAATACCGTTTCTCATTCTCGCCAGTCCAGACCTTCTCGCTGTTGACCCGGTCATAGGCATGGGTGTGGATGTCAATAAAGCCAGGAGAGATGATTTTTCCCTCGATATCGATTATCTTTGCCGCTTTGACTTTATTTTTGAATCGGCCCACAGCAGCAATTTTTCCGTCTCTAACTCCAACATCTGCGTAAAAACAGGGATTGCCCGTTCCGTCCAAAACTCTGCCGTTTATGAAGAGTACGTCAAATGACTCGCCTTTCTGAGCGGATAAGAAATAGGGGCTGGCCAGGAAGAGAAGAGTGGCCATACAAACAATTGAAAGAATTTTGATATTTTTCATTTTAGACTCCATAATGGTTTAGTTATATATTTACCGGTTGGTCGTTATTTTATCAGTAATTAGAAAAAAAGTTAAAAGTGGGAATGGGTCTGGATGATTTTTTTGCCTCCCGCTTAAATTTATACTATCATAGAGTCAATAGCGGATAGATACACCAGATTATACTAAGGTATGGGAGTTATTCGGGTTTAAAAAATGGCTTTAGACGTGAAAATTAGAGAGTACCGTCCAAAGGATTTGAAGCAAGTTCTCGAGCTAGTCAGGGAGTTGGAGTCTGAGCTGGCGGAGAAATTCACGGATGTGAAAATTAAATCGGGGATTGATGATTACCGGAACCGGTATTTAAAAGCAGGGAACAAGTACAAAACCTTTGTCGCGGTCATTGAGGGAAAAGTGGTGGGTTATCTCATGGGCTATCCCTCGCTCGGCGCGCCTGAGGTGGACAACATGTATGACATCCTCCCCGTCTCCTCCAACTGGACTCCTCCGGAATTCTTCCTGCAAATCACTTTTGTCTCCAAACCCTTCAGGAACCAGGGAGTATCCAAAAAACTCCACAAAGAGATTATCAAGTATGTCAAAAAGCAGGGACACAAAGAAGTCTACGCCTGTATTGCCAAATGGAATGTTCCTGAGATCAAAGTTATCCGCTCCCTGAAATTCAAATTGAAGGACCTGGGATACCGGTACAGATTGACATTAAAATTATAGGGAAAAAGGGGACAGGCTATTTTTTTTTCGGTTTAAATGACTTGTCCGGATAGGGTGGAGGCGCGGGAACATCTACGGGGTGAGTTTTAATCTGTTCCTTGAGAAAGGCAATGGCCGCATTAAGTTGGGTATCCTGGCCTTTGAAAGTGGAATGCGGCAGATTGTCGACAACAATATCAGGATCCACTCCGTGGCCTTCGATCAGCCAGATCCGTTCGGGTCCATAAACTCCAGTCTGTGGAGCTCTGGCCAATCCCCGGTCGGTCAATCGGTTATTGCTTGAGAGCCAGATTTCACCTCCCCATGTGCGCGTGCCGATGACTTTTCCCAATCCGAGCCTTCGGAAACCTTCCGCAAAAGCTTCTCCGTCTGAAGCTGTGTTTTCATCGCAAAGGACAACGACGTGCCCCCTAAAAGCATACTGCATGTTCCATGTGGGCTGACCCACTCGATCTTTCCAGTAGAACCAGGCCTTCCTGATCAATTTTTCCAGGATGAAACTGTCGATATTGCCGCCCCTGTTGTGCCGCACGTCGATAATCAATCCTTTGCGGTTAAACACAGGGTAGAAATTTCGGTACCACTCCGTGATATTCCTGCCGCCCATAGCTCGCAGATGAACGTACCCGATATCCCCGCCGCTGTCCTCTTCGACTTTGAGGCGCCGCGAGTATTCCCAGTCACTGTATCTGAGCCCGGATTCATTACCAGTAGGAATGATAATAAATGATGAAGTTTTTCCAGTTGATGCGGATTTGATTTCAACCAAGACCTGTCGTCCGGCTTGATTGCGCAGAAGTGCATTGGGATGTGTGACGGACAGAGTAGAACGGCCGTTGATGCGGACAATAATGTCCCCTTCTTTTATGTCGAGGTCAGGATCCGCAAGAGGCGAGAGTTCAGATGGATAATCGGGATCGGAGAGATAGATGTGATCGATTTTATAACCTCCGGCTGATTCGCTGCGTTCGAGGCGTGCTCCCAAAGTGGCCACACGGATTTGATCTGAGCCCCGTCTG
>JASFPJ010000187.1:0-6616 GCA_050116035.1 Candidatus Aminicenantota bacterium
ATCTGGCAAGGAAGAGGCTTTGATTCAGTTTCCACGATACCGAAATCCCACCATGGCGCTCTCTCCCAATGGCAAAAAGTTGGCTTTAATGATGCGTGAAAAAGAGAACCTTAGGGTACTGAAGGTGATTTCTTTTGACAAAAAAGAGGCGATTGAAATTTATTGATTTACTCAGGAAATGGGGCAAAATGCGATTATCGATATGGATTGGTCTCCTGATGGCCGTTTTATTTATTTTTAGAAACAGAGATTAGATTCTGAATGGAACAAATGGGATTTGTTGCGAATTTCTGCAAAAGGCGGCAATCCTCAAAAGCTGGATTTAACTATGAACAGATTTCATCATTTGAGTGTTCATTCCAATGGAAAGCGGATAACGTTTACTTCTGTGAATGACAAGAATATTCCATCTGAAATTTGGGCCATGCGAAACTTAATTTTGTCTTCGGAACATAAATAAAGTAAAGTTCAAATAATGGGGAAATAATGGAGTCAAATCTTTATATTTGATTTTTGATATTAATATGCGTTATGGGGGCAGACATATTACATGGGGCTGCCCCCTTAAATATTTCCTATCTCCATAATCGGTGTTGTTAGAAAATCGGATTAAACTTTCTCTTTCTATCTAGATGTAGTTTGTAAAGGGACACAGCCCTCCCTGCACTCCTTCATCAAATCTCAACACGATTACAACACAAACTCAACAAATTTTCTCCAATATTATTTTATTATTTAAATGCATATGGTGCTGGTTTATTTGACTTTACAGGCTGTCCGTTATATTTTTTGAGGCAGGGAACACGTATCGGATATTAAACAAGCTGAATCAAACAGGGGAAGGATTTAGCCTCAATGCGTATCAAATTGAGCTGGCAAAAGAGGGCCATCGTTATATTTGTCTCTGCCATACTCATTTTAAGCATCATCCTATTCATCCTTGCCATCAGGGAAGCCGATAGGGAAAAGTTTCTGCGAGAAAGAGAAATACTCGAGGAACAGGAGAGGTGTGTAGCGCTGCTTCTTGATCAGATGGAGGCACTATTATCGGATGTTGAGGGGAGAGTTGGGATCCTTTTGGGGGACATTCAGGACCAGCCAGACCAGGCCATTCTGAAGAAAGCTTTCCAAGAAACGCTGGAGGAAGAAGAGCTTCTGAGAGAATTATTCTGGGTGAACAAAAACAACGAGGTGATTTTTCCTGCCGGAGAATCTCGTTTTCTTCTGGAAAGTAACGAGATAGAGAAAGCGGCCAAGAGTCTTCCCCGGCTCGAGGGTAACTCTCTCTTTCAAAAGGCAGAAGCCTATGAATTCGAACAAAAAGATTATACCCAGGCCATAGATTCTTATCGAAAACTCATGGAGACTGAGTCCGATAAATCCTCAAGGGCTCTGCTGATGAATCGAATCGGGCGGTGCTATGTAAAGTTCGGGGAGCCTCTCAAAGCCGTGAGAGTATATCAAACAATAGCCAGCCAGTATCCGGATGAGCTCAGTGCGGATGGAATTCCCCTGGGAATTATTGCCCAATACCAGATAGGGAATATTTACGCGGGAAAGAAAAGAAAGAAGGAAGAAGTCGCAGCATTTCTCGACCTCTATGATGACCTCTTGCATACCAGATGGCCGCTCACAAAATCCCAATTTCACTTCTATCTCGATAAAGCCACAGAGGGGATTCAAGCCGGCCTGGGAGACATGGCAACAGAAGAAGTTCTGGATTTTAAGGCCCGATGGAAGAATTTAAAGCAGGTAGAAAGAAAGCAATTGCAAAGGATGAGGCAAAGAGAGGACTTGGTCAAGGAAGTTATTACCCTGATTAAATCAAGAAAATCAGAGGCGAGTATCAAAGATAGAAAATTTGTGCGGTTTTCAGCATCTGTAGGAAAAGAAACCTATTTTGTTTCCTTTGCTCAGGTCAATCCAGATTCCCTTTTGTGTTTTACGGTCGATCTCAAAATCCTGGCCCAAAAGCACATCTCTCAACTCTTAGAGAGGATTCCCCTGAGGAGTGACTGGCACGTCCAGATTGTGAATGAATATGGAAATGTGGTTTCAGGGAAAGATATCGAGGATCAGTCTCATCCAGCTCCCCGCCTGACTTATTCTGAAGACTTTGAGGAAGATTATCCTCCCTGGAGAATCAATGTGTATTTGAGAAATCCCGGTTCTGCCGAAAGACAGTTCAATTTCCGCCGCAATATTTATATCCTGACTGTAGCCGTGGTGATGGCAGCCCTTCTTTTTGGAGGCTTTTTTGCCATACGGAGCACGGCCAAGGAGCTGGAACTGGCGAAGCTGAAATCCGAGTTTGTCTCCACCGTTTCTCATGAATTCAGGACTCCTTTGACATCCATTCGCTATCTTGCAGACCTGCTCCGGAGAGGACGGGTGAAGGGAGAGGAGAGAAGGCAGGAGTATTTTGAGACCATATCCAGTGAGGGCGAACGTTTGAGCCGGTTGATCGAAAACATCCTTGATTTTTCGAAAATTGAAGCCGGGATGAAAGAATATCAATTCGAAAAGACGGATGTGGCTGCACTGGTGAAGAATGTCGCCTCCAGATTTAAAGAGCACGCAAAGGGAAAAGAGTATGCCTTAAAAACAGAGATATCCGGCCGAATGCCGGGTATTCCTGCGGATGAAGAAGCGATCTCCAGAGCGCTGGACAACCTGCTCGATAACGCCATCAAGTACTCAGGCAAGAAACCCAGGATCTTTCTCCGGGCCTGGTCTTCTGAGAGAAATATATTTATGGAAGTCGAGGATAATGGAGTGGGTATCAGCAAGGAGGATCAAAAGCAGGTCTTTAAAAAATTCTACCGCTCCAACCGGGTGGAGGAAAGGATGGTCAGAGGAAGTGGAATAGGGCTCACCATCGTGGAACATATCGTCCGTGTCCACAGAGGTGAAGTGCTGTTGGAGAGCGCCATCGGGAAAGGAACAAAAGTGACCATCAAGCTCCCAATCAAAAGGGAGGAGGATTAGGAATGGATAAGATCTTGATCGTTGAAGACGATAAGGCCATTCTGATGGGCCTCAAAGATGACCTGGAGTTCGAAGGCTTTAAAGTCTCGACCGCTGAAAACGGCAAAGAGGGATTAAATAAGGCTATGGGCCAGGTCTATCAGCTGATCATTCTGGACATCCTGCTGCCTGAATTGAACGGATTTGAAGTCTGCAAGAAACTGAGGGATGCGGGCATCCGCACGCCGATTCTGATGCTCACTGCCGCAAAGACTGAAGAGATGGACAAAGTGATGGGCTTGGAGATGGGAGCGGATGACTATGTAACCAAGCCCGTGGGATCGCGGGAACTGGTGGCAAGAGTCAAGGCGATTTTAAGAAGAGTCAGGGAGAAAGAAGAGATTCAAGATTCCTACGAGTTTGGCGATATATCGGTTAATTTCAAAAGCCATGAGGTCAGAAAACGAGGCGACAAACTCCATTTGACGGCTCTGGAGTTCAAGCTTCTCAAGTTCTTCATCGAGCACAGGGGAGAGGTGGTCTCCAGGGATGACCTTCTTGATGAAGCGTGGGGCGACGCCATTGTTTCACCGCGGACCATCGACCCCCACATCGTTCATCTCAGAAAAAAGATTGAAAATGATTTCTCCGATCCGCAGTACATCATTAGTGTCAGAGGAGTGGGGTACAAATTTGAGGGCTGAAACAATCGCAACACAAACTTATTCTAAACTCAATGCGGTCTTAACCCTTTGCCGGAAAATTTTTGTTACCATCCTCCTGAAAACTTATTTCCAGGAGGTTAAATCATGAGACAAAAAAGAATTTTCGCCTGGGTGCTGGGAATTATCCTGGTCGCTTTCTCGCTTGTTCTCCAACAGGAAGCATTGCCACAGCAGTCGGCTGAGCAGCTCTATGAGGCAGCCCTGCTTAAGAAAAATGCTGACGGAGATTTGGAAGGGGCGATCGAGATTTTCCGCAAGATTGTTGCCAGGTTCCCGGAAGAGAGAAACGTGGCTGCCAAAGCCCAGCTTCAAATCGGTATGTGTTATGAGAAGTTAGGGCAGAAGAACGCGAAATTGGCTCAGGAAGCTTTCCAGAAGGTTATAGAAAATTATCCTGATCAGCATGAAGTTGTGAAGAATGCCCGTAAACGGTTGAGGGCAACAGAAGCTGTTGAGACTACGGGTATGACCTTCAAAAAAATAGACATCGATGAAATCGGAAAAACACACCAAGCTCGGCTGTCTCCAGACGGGACAAAAATGCTCTATATTCATGTGCAAGACAAAAAGCCGCGTTACAGCATCAGTGTCATGGATTTATCCTCTGGGAAAAGTCAGATTCTGGTAGAAGGTATCAGTTATGGAAACAATATCATGTTCGAATGGTCTCCTGACGCTAAGAAAGTCGTTTACAGAAACCAGAAGAAAGGATTCAGCGTGATTGATTCAGGTGGGGGAGTGCCAGAAGTGATCTGGTCCTCTTCTGACAAAGACACCATCCTTTATCCTCTGGATTGGTCATTCGATAATCGTCATATCCTGGCCGCTATCATCAACAAGACAGAGGCAACATTGCGTTTCGTCATTCTGCCTGCGAAAGGTGGTGAACCCTACACCATTGTCTCAGGTGATCTAAAAGAGATTGAAGAACTTGCCAGATTCTCCCCTGACGGAAAGTATATAGTCGGCACTAAAATTAAAGAGAGCAACACAGATATCTATATTTGGCCTGTTAAAGGAGGGAAAGAGATCCAGGTCACAGACCACCCGGCCGAGGATCAGTCCCCCTTCTGGTCGCCTGATGGAAAATTCATCGTTTTTCTTAGCGACCGGGCAAAGACTAGGGACCTCTGGGCCATTCCCATGGACGGACCAAATCCTGCAGGTGCTCCAATGCGTATCAGGCGGAATCTGGAAAAAAACACCCTGCTTATGGACTTAACTCCTGGCGGAAAGCTTGCTCTATTGGTTCTTGCTTCGGGCGAAGTACCTCCTGACCTTTTTGTTTTACATGTGGATCCTGTTACAAGGGAAGCACTTGGACAGTTTCAACCTTTTGCCAAATACCCCACACAGCATTCCATGTCGCGATGTTCGCCCGATGGGATGCGTGTCGCTTACACCTCACGTAAAGGAAACATCCAGCTTCCAGAAATATTCGTCAGTTCAGGGGATGAAAAGGAAGATATGCAAATCCCTGTCGGCAACTACTTTGTTGGCAATGTCGAATGGGCGAGGGATGGAAAACACCTGATTTTTCCAGGGCTCCTGAGCCGGAATGGGGATGCCGGAATCTTCCGAGTTTCGCTTGACGATCACAAAATTGAACCACTCCATTTGGAAAAAAGGTCTGAAAGGAGCCTCAAAGGGATGCTCATTAATCTCAGGTGGCTGCCGCGGGCAGGCAAATTTGTGTTCGAGAAGTTTGTTGAAGTGAATAAAAGAGAATTATACACAATGGATAAGGAAGGTAAAAACATTCAACTTGTTGCTGACAAAGTTACAACCAGATACTGGACATGGCCTTCCCCGGACGGCAGGTATGTGGCTTACAGAAATGGACAAAACCTTGAACTGTTATCCCTTACAGACAACCCTTCAATAACTCTTGCTAGATTCCCGGAAGGAGAACACATAGAAGGACTTGCCTGGTCTCTTGATGGCCAGAATATCGCCTGGAACGAAAGCAAACAGCTAAAGGTGTATTCAATTGACGAGGGATCGTTGAGAACTCTGGTTGAAGCTGATGAGAACCAGAAGATCAGCGGCATGGGCTGGTCATGGTCGCCTAATGTGGCATGGTCTCCTGACGGAAGGAAGATCGCCTATGTGTTGAACGAGGCTTTGGATGAATCTGATGCACGATCAGAGCTTTGGATTATCCCTGCTGAAGGTGGAATTCCTAAGAAAATCGCCGATGCCCCTTCCAGCCATCCAGTGATTGATAGTGTGATATGGCATTCAAACGGAAAAATGATTTTTGCAACTGGACTTCCAGGGAAAGATGTAAGTGTACAGTATGAGCACTGGGTGCTGGAGAATTTCCTCCCCAAGAAATAAGGGGGAGAAATAAGGGGGTCAAATCTTTATATTTGATTTCTGAAATTGGGGACAGTTCCCAATTTCTCTATGATATTGCCACGCCTCGCCCGCAATGACACAAAAAGGAGCTCTAACGTCTTATAGTGAACATTTGTTGACTTGACAATCCTTCCAACGTCTACTTCTGTTGATATTTTTCCAAAGAGCGTCTGGATCAAAGATAGCCTTTTATAAGGGGTGTATGTCTGCAAGCCTCCTTCCTGGCACGATTTTCGAGTCATCCCTGCTGCCATGGCAGGGATTTACCGTCAGCGTCATCCGGAACGGACTGTGTTCTACAGGGTGCTGTTTCATTATTTTGACGAATTTGTTGCAGAATATGAGGATCGTTTTGAGAAGGAGTACGGGTACTTCCGTCCGGTAATCCAGGATGTTGTCAAGCGCTATCTCGACTGCGGCAATCCGATGTGCGGGTTTGTCCGCATCCGCTGTTCCGACTGTGGGGAAGAGCGGCTCCTGATGTTTTCCTGCAAGACACGCGGATTCTGTCCATCGTGTCATGCCAAACGTCGGGAGGAGTGGGGAGTGTTTCTAAGCATCGA
>JASFPJ010000188.1:0-6572 GCA_050116035.1 Candidatus Aminicenantota bacterium
CTGGTCTGGAATGACTATAGAAGACTGGGGCGTAGTCGCTTATCAAACATATGTTCTGCTTCCTAAAAATGCAGATCCCAGCGCAGTCCAGGAAAAAATCGCCGGGACTGTCAGGAGACATTTTCCTGAATCTCCCTATACATTGCATTTGGAACCTCTCACCCGAATTCATCTCCATAATTTCACAGGCGGTGGACCGATCACTTATGTCTACATCTTTTCCATCATCGGGGCACTCATCTTATGCATTGCCTGCATTAATTTCATGAACCTATCCACAGCCCGCTCGATGGAACGTGCCAGAGAAGTGGGGATGAGAAAAGTCGTTGGCTCGACTCGAGCTCAACTCGTAAAACAATTCCTGGGTGAATCCATCTTTCTATCTCTTATTTCGTTCATTCTGGCTGTGATACTGGTTCATGCACTCCTGCCCTCTGTCAACAACATTGTGGGCAAACAGCTGACGCTTTCTTTTTCTGGAAGCCCATTGTTTATTTTCTTAGGAATGGCTTTCCTTACAGGGGTCATCTCCGGTAGCTATCCGGCTGTATTCCTTTCCAATTTTCGGCCCGTAACAGTTTTAAAAGGATTAGTGAGATCAAGTTCTCAAAATATCCGTCTGAGAAAACTCCTCGTGATCGGACAATTTGTCGTTTCAATCGCTCTGATTACCGGAACAATCATCATCTACCAGCAGCTTGTGTACACGAGAAATACGGATATGGGTATAAACAAAAGCCATGTCATCAATATGGAACTCAGAGGAAGTTTGCGCAAACAGTACTCCACCATCAAAAGTGAACTCCTGAGAAATCCGGATATCACGGCTGTATGCGCCACCAACGGCTCATTTTCCACAAGAGTAGGATCAGATAAATTTGGCTGGGAAGGTAAGCCAGAGGATAGAAGAATATTCATGTCCATTCATTCGGTGGATTTTGACTACCAGAAGATATTCGATATCAAAATGGCTCAGGGTAGATATTTTTCCCGGGATTATCCAACAGACAGATCGGATGGAATTATAGTCAATGAGACAGCTGCCAAAATCATGGGCATGGAATCTCCAATCGGACAACGCATGTCCTGCTCGATCCCTTTCTCTTCCCAAAAATCCGGAACAATCATAGGCGTTGTGAAAGATTTCCATTTTCGGTCCCTCCATGAAAAAATCGATCCTCTGGTCCTGGTCATTGCTCCAGGTTGGTTTATGGATGTTTATATCCGGATGAAACCTGAAAATGTCCCTGAAACCCTGGGCTTTATTGAAAAAACGATAAAAAAATTCGCTCCGGATTTTCCCTTTGAGTACAGTTTTCTGGATGAAGATATCGATAATCTCTATAAGACTGAACAGCAAATCGGGAATCTTGTCAGATACGGAACCTTCCTGGCCATTTTCATCGCCTGTCTCGGGCTCTTTGGCCTGGCTTCCTTCACGGCTGAGAAGCGGACCAAAGAAATCGGCATCCGTAAAGTCCTCGGGGCTTCAGTCTCTGGAATTGTGCTTTTACTGACCAAGGAATTCACGAAATGGGTAATCGTGGCTAATCTCATCGCCTGGCCGATCGCTTATTATATCATGAGCCGATGGCTCCAGAATTTTGCCTATCATATCCACATCGGGATAGGAACGTTATTACTTTCGGCGGCCCTGGCACTGGTAACCGCCTTGATCACAGTCAGCTTCCAGGCCTTCAAAACCGCTGCATCCAATCCAGTCGATTCATTGAGGTATGAATGAGAGGGACATTTCCCAAAGGGACACCTCTTCTCGATATGGAATAACCACGTCTCCTTTTTTTTCTTTCTCGTGAGAATCTCAGATTTTCTCAATGATTTAATCCATTTAAAAATGCCCTTTACTTCTCTTGCCGAATAAATTATAATAATCCTATAGGATTTATAGTGAATAGGAGGTTCGATGAAACAGAAGATTGGATTGGCAATAACGGTCCTTGTAGTGCTCACAGCTTACCTCAGCCTCAAACCTTCATTTAAAAAGGACCACACACAAGATACGTTCAGCAAGGGAGAACAGGCCATGATTGAAAAGATAAAAAAATCGGACAAAGAATGGAGAAAGATCTTAACGCCAGAGCAATATCATGTCATGAGGAAACGAGGGACAGAAAAGCCATTTTCGGGTAAGTACAACGACCACTATGAAAAAGGAATCTATGTCTGCGCTGGATGCGGCACTCCCCTCTTCAGCGCTGAGACCAAATACGACCATGGCAGCGGCTGGCCGAGCTTCACAGCTCCTGTTAATAAAAATCATATCGAATACTTTGATGATTATTCCCATTTCATGCACAGAGTCGAGACACGATGCGCAGCCTGTGGCGCTCATCTCGGGCATGTCTTTGATGACGGTCCAGACCCCACAGGCAAGCACTACTGTATTAATTCAGTCAGCCTGGATTTCATGCTTGATGATGCCCATAAAAACCCAGAATCAAACCTGGAAGATCAACCCAATAAAAACGAGATTAAATCCTTGAAAACTGAGATGGCAACTTTCGCTGCCGGATGTTTCTGGGGAGTTGAGCATAAATTCCGCCAGGTTCCGGGGGTCATTTCGACAGTTGTCGGTTACACAGGTGGGGATGTCAAGAATCCGACCTATAAACAGGTCTGTTCGGATAAAACCGGACACGCTGAAGCCGTGAAGGTCTCTTTCGACCCATCCCAGGTCAGTTACGAGAAACTACTTGAAATCTTTTTCAACCTTCATGATCCCACACAAGTTGACCGCCAGGGATGGGATGTGGGCAGTCAGTACAGGTCCGCAATCTTCTATCACAACGCCGAGCAGAAAGAAGCGGCAGAAAAAACAGTGAAACTACTCGATAACTCGGACCGATTCAAAAAGCCCATTGCCACCCAGATCATTCCTGCACCTGAATTCTACAAAGCCGAGGAATACCATCAACAGTACTATAAGAAAAGAAAGAAAGAGGCCGCTATCACTTGCGGTACGGGAAGTTGCTCGATTGAACAGGACTGACTTCAATCTCGATTAGAATTCACACATAACAATTTTTATCTGGACATAAGCGCAAAAAGCTGAATCTTTTTAGCTTGTTTTATCCCCGTCTGTTGCCCATTACTCAATTTCACTCAATAACAAGGAAATAATTTTTTTCTGCAACCATTTCTACGGTTTTTCCGTCTATATAATAAAAGGAGAAACGAATGAAGGATTTAACTCTGTCTGAAATCATATTTCTCCTCGCGATTTGGCGCCTTGAGGATAATGCCTATGGAGTGACAATTAAAAGACAGATCACCAAAGACACAGGAAGGACTCATACCTACGGAACCCTGTACAGCGCCCTGGATCAATTGTTTAAAAAAGGTTATGTATTCAAGAGCGCAGGCCCCCCTACTCCTGAAAGAGGCGGGCGCAGCAAGATTTTTTATCGTCTGACGCCGGAAGGAATTCAAGCTCTAAAGGTGGCCCGTCAACTTCAAAGAGCGATATGGAAAGGAATCCCTGAATTTTCATCGGATAAGGCCTAAACAGCATGAATTCTGAATATTCCAAACCTCCCGGATTAGCGCTGAGAATCATTAGCCGCATCGCCATTCACGGAGAAGAATATTCGCCCCTTGGTGATCTCGAAGAAGAATATAATGAAATTATCAAGGACATTGGCACAAACAGGGCAAGATTCTGGTTCTGGATGCAGGCCCTGAAAGCCATCCCAGCATTCACAAAACATAAAATCTACTGGAGTCTACAAATGTTTAAAAACTACATGAAAATCGCTTTACGAAACATCAAAAGATATAAAGGTTACTCCTTCATTAATATCTTTGGACTGGCTGTCGGTATAACCTGCTGTATCCTCATTTTCCTCTGGGTCCAGGATGAATTCAGCTATGATAAATTCCATGAAAACGGGGATAATCTGTATTTAGTAGGGACACATCAACGCTTGGGCAGCCAAACAGCCACATCCAGCGGAACTCCTCCCGCCCTGGGACCGGCCTTTAAAGAAGAGTATCCTGAGATCGTCAATTCTGCCCGTTTCTGTAACGGACCCCATGCTTTGATATTCGCTTACGGCGAAAAAAGACTCAGAGAGTATGTCGAAGCAGTTGACGGCTCACTTCTTGAGATGTTCTCCTTCCCTTTGCTCCAGGGGAATCCCAAAACGGCCCTGTCAAATCCACACTCACTCGTGATGACAGAGAGGATGGCTCAGAAGTACTTCAACACCGAAAATGCTCTCGGGAAGATCATCCGTGTTGAGAACAAGTATGATTTTGAGGTCACGGGAGTGCTCAAAAACCTCCCGCGCAACTCTCTCCTCCAGTTTGATTATCTTGTCCCGATTCAATTTCTTGAGGAACACTGGAATGTCACGGATCATCTCAACACATGGTACAACTTTTCATTCACAACATTTGTCCAGCTCCATGAAAGCGCATCCCCTCAGGAGGTTGAAGAAAAGACAGCCGGGCGTATAAACAAGGGATTTCCTGACGATGACGCCACTCCTTTTCTCAGGCCTTACACCAAACTCTATCTATACGGACTGGGAACAGGAGGAGGTCGGATCACTCGTGTCCGAATGCTTTCTCTTATCGCTGTATTCGTGCTGCTCATCGCTTGTATCAATTTCATGAATTTAACGACTGCCCGAGGTGGAAACAGGGCCAAGGAAATCGGCATGCGCAAGGTCACCGGCGCTTTGAGATGGGACATCATCAAACAATTTTACGGAGAATCTACTCTGATGGCGTTTCTATCTCTTGCATTTGCGGTTCTTCTCGTCATCCTTTTACTTCCTGTTTTCAACAACCTCACTGGGAAAGAATTGATCTTTAATCCCTCTCACAATTTGAGTTTGATACTCGGTCTGCTGGGAGCCACTCTTCTGACAGGTCTCATCGCAGGTTCCTACCCTGCCCTGTTCATGTCGTCATTTCAACCGGTTAAAATCATGAGGGATGCCTCAGGTCTTGGATCAAAAAGTTCGCTTTTCAGGAAAATCCTGGTTGTGCTGCAGTTTTCCATTTCTGTCGCCCTCATAATCCAGACTTTCGTTATTTTCAAACAGCTCAATTACATGCGAATCAGAGATCTCGGGTTCAGCCGCGAACACCTCTTGTATTTCCCGGTGAACGGGTCCCTTAAACAGCACTATGAAGCTGCCAAGCAGGAGCTACAGCTTGTACCCGGTATTCGCCAGGTGTCACTCACCTCCCGAACACCCTTAATTTTCGGCTCGAGTGGAAGCGGCTGGGATTGGGAAGGAAAAAGCCCAGAGATCGATCCCATGATTCGGTATTTCTGTTGTGATTTTGACTTCGTCAAAACTTTCGAAATGGAAATGGTTCAAGGAAGGTTTTTTTCCAGAGAACGAACCCCTGCCGCATCTCCACAATCAGGCCAATTAGTGATCAATGAGGAATTCGCCCGTATCATCGGAGAGGAAAATCCGGTCGGAATGCGCCTTTCTCACGGTTCTAATCATGCGACTATAATAGGGGTCATTAACGATTTCAATTACTTTCCCCTATATTACCGGAGCGGGCCACTGATCATATT
Organism: Candidatus Aminicenantota bacterium; assembly: GCA_050116035.1. Taxonomy (GTDB): domain Bacteria; phylum Acidobacteriota; class Aminicenantia; order Aminicenantales; family Aminicenantaceae; genus SOIA01. Next base: position 5,564 of record JASFPJ010000188.1, read on the forward strand.
CTATAAAACTTACGATTCATCCCCCGGCCATCATTTTTACCGTTTTATTTTCGCTAGAATCCGTCCGGACAATGTTCCTCAAACCATCGCAAGTATCGAGAAGATATACAAAAAATTCAATCCCGCGTTTCCTTTCACCTTTCGCTTTCTTGACGATGATTATAACCAGCTCTACCACTCAGAGGAACAGGCCGGTGAGATATTTCGATATTTCGCCATTCTCGCTGTCCTTATATCCTGCTTGGGGCTCTTCGGTCTGGCATCTTTTCTGGCAGAGCAACGCACCAAAGAGATCGGGATACGAAAAGTGTTGGGATCTTCTATTCAAGGAATCATCTTCCTGCTTTCCAAACAGTTTCTGAAGTGGGTCGCTATCGCAAACATTATTGCCCTGCCAATCGCTTGGACCATTTCTTATAGTTGGCTGCAGAACTACCCCTATCGGACAATCATTGGAGTCTGGGTATTCATACTCACGGCAGCCATGACTCTGGTCATCGCCCTTTTGACAGTCAGCTATAAATCCATCAAAGCCGCAAGGTCCAATCCAGTAGATTCTCTGAGGTATGAATAAACTGCATTAGGATAGGTTCAAATTTTCCTAAGAAGACAGTGCATGTCCCTTTTCAATAAAAAAACCTCATCCCCTTGATTGGTTCAGGCTATCCCTCTTATCGCTTGAGTTGTCCACTCTCTCAGGCTATATTAAGAAGTGAAAGGAGAGAGGACGATGATGAAAAAATCAAATGTATATGTGTTGCTTTTTTCTTTTTTGATTTTGCTCTCTCTATCAGGAGAGACTCATGATCTCGAGAAAGCGGAATCCCAAGAAACAACAGCTTCGGTCATCAAGCTGAACAAAAATATCAGCCGGATAACTCTTCAGTTTGGCCTGCGCCCGAATATCGCAGCCCTGACAGGCCCGGACGGCATTTTACTCGTTGACACAGGTCATAAGGATGTTGCGGATCAACTGCTATCAGTCGTTACTGGGCTCGGAAGCGGCGCC
>JASFPJ010000189.1:0-6549 GCA_050116035.1 Candidatus Aminicenantota bacterium
TATTTGACCTCTTGAATCTCAATCTCTAGACTTTTGATGTACGTCCTGATGACTCTTTGATACTGAGGGTGAAGAGTCTGAGGAATCAAGATCTTTGGCCTCTCTTTGAGCCGATGAGCCATGAGAGCCGCTTCAGCCGCACCCGATGCTCCATCATAAAGAGATGCGTTTGCGATATCCATGCCTGTCAATTGACAGATAAGAGTTTGAAACTCAAAAATCACTTGCAGTGTTCCCTGGCTGACTTCAGGCTGATAAGGCGTATAGGGACTGACAAATTCTCCTCTAGAACTCAAATAATCCACGACAAAAGGAATCACATGGGGATAAGCTCCCGCGCCTAAAAATGAAAGAAATTCTTTATACTTATTCTTCTGAGCGAGTTTTTCAAACCGATGAATCAGCTCAATTTCTGTTAAAGGAGAGGGGACGTTCAGTTCCCTTTTCAATCGGATGTCCTTGGGAATAGTCTTGAAAAGTTCTTCTATCGAAGAGATGCCGATTCGGGACATCATCTCTTTCCTGTCTTTGTCACTCAGAGAAATATAACTCATTGACTGGATGACCCTCGTTTATTTCATTGGATTGGATTGGGATTACTCTTCAATTCCCTCCAGGAATTTTTCATATTCATCCGCTGACATCAACTTCTCGAACTCCGTTTCATCTTTTATTTTGAGGCGAATAAACCAACCTTTTCCGTGGGGATCCTGATTTACAAGCTCGGGAGAATCATTCAATTCTCCATTGACTTCAACCACCTCTCCGGAAACCGGGGAATAGACGTCCGACACCGCCTTTACAGACTCAACGACGCCTATGGATTGATGGAATTCCAGTTGAGTTCCCGTCTTGGGTAATTCAACGAAAACGACATCTCCAAGCTGCTTTTGCGCAAAGTCCGTTATTCCCATAGTGGCCGTATCGCCCTTCACTTGGATCCACTCGTGATCCTTCGAATAATAAAAGTCATCAGGATACATTCTCTCCTCCTTACTCATTAAAGATATTCAGCCCGCAGTTTTGAGTAAGTCATAAATTTTGAGTAAGTCATAAATATTAAATTGACATTCGCAATTAGTCAACTCATATCTAATGCATTATTGCCCTTGCGAGTCTATCGATGCAATCTCATGAAAATTGAGGACAGTTAAAATTGGGGACAGTCCCCAATTATATGTCATTGCGAGCGAAGCGTGGCAATCTCATCAGAATAAATCCAGTTAAAACTATTCCCCGGATTCAGTCTCTCCTCTTTTGTAGAAAGGCGTCAGAACCACCCGGGCTTTGATTTGATTATCTCTTATTCCCACCTCGAACTTTGTTCCCACTTCAGTATATTCTATCGGTAGATAGGCCAATCCAATCGCTTTTTTCAAATAGGGTGAAAAAGAGCCTGATGTCACCTCAGAAACCTTTTCCCCCTCGATATAGACTGGATAATGAGATCTGGCTATTCCTCTCCCCTCAAGCTCGAATCCGACTATTTTCCTTTTGATTCCCTCTTCCTTCTGTTTGAGGAGAGCTTCCCGGCCCAAGAATTCCCCTTTTTTAAACTTCACAAGCCAGCCCAATCCTGCCTCCAGGACTGTGGTTGTCTCGTCGATATCGTTTCCGTAGAGCATGAGCTTGGCTTCCAAACGGAGAGTATCTCGAGCACCCAGTCCAATAGGAAGAATACCAAAGTCTTTGCCTCTTTCCAGGATTGCATCCCAAATCTTCTCAGGATGTGTAGATAAGGTGTAAATCTCCACACCGTCCTCACCCGTGTATCCGGTCCGAGAGACCAATGCTTTTTCTCCTTCAATTTTTGTCAAGTTGAACGAGAATGAGCTCAACTCCTCAAGATTGAACTGGATTAGCGGCTGCAAGATTTCCAACGCTTTCGGGCCTTGAAGAGCCAACTGGGTGTAATCATCGCTTTTGTTTTCCACTTTCACATCAAAACCTTCCTGGTGACTGAGGATCCATTCATGATCCTTATCCGAATTGGCAGCATTCACGACCAGCAGATATTCAGACAGACTCAAGCAGTAAACAAGCAGGTCATCCACAAATGTCCCTTCGGGAGTGGTTAAGGCGGAGTACTGCGCTTTTCCTGGAGTCAAGCGAGAGGCATTATTGGGAGTCAGATGCTGCACAAAATCGATGGCCTGGTTTCCGGAAATGAGAATCTCTCCCATGTGGCTCACATCAAAAAGTCCGGCCTTCTTCCGAACAGCCATATGCTCATCGATTACTCCGCTGTATTCAACTGGCATGTCCCAGCCGAAAAACTCAATCATCCTCCCTCCAAGTTTTCTGTGGGAGGAATTCAAACGTGTTCGCTTCATGGCATTCCCTCTTTGAAAATTATTAACTATCATATAATTTTTCTCGATGCAAGAAAAACCATCTGGAGTCTTGTCCATACCTGCAAATCTGCTATAATTAAAAGCCAACAATGATAAAACTTAAAGCTTCCTTAAAAGAAAAAATACAAAAAAAACTCAAAAATAAGTATCCTCTCAAAGCTTCTGAGCTCGAAATCGGCTACTCTCCCCAGCAAAAATTCGGAGATCTGGCTCTGGCTTTCCCTTTCCAACTGGCCAAAAAATTGAAAAGACAACCAAGAGAGCTGGCGTTGGAGATCATTCCTCTACTCTCGCCCTTGGAGGGTGTCGAAAAAGCAGAGGCTGCAGGAGCCGGCTACATCAACCTCTTCCTTGACAAGAAGAATTTCTTCTCCCGTCAGCTTCATACTCTTGATCGAACTGACCTCTCTTCCGAAGAAGACAAAATCATCATTGAGCACACCAACATCAATCCCAACAAAGCCGCGCACATCGGGCATCTGCGGAACGCCTGCCTTGGAGATACCTTGGCGCGGTGCCAGAAGTACAAAGGTGAGAATGTGGAGGTTCAGAATTACATCGATGACACGGGTGTTCAGGTGGCTGATGTTGTCTTCGGGTTCATGGATCTTGAGAAAAAGACTCTTGGCCAAATAAAAGAAATTAAGGAAAAATTCGATTACTACTGCTGGGACCTTTATGCCCGCGTCTCGTCTTATTTCGAGAGTCACCCCGATTCTGAAAAAAGAAGGTCCGAAATCCTTAAGAAAATCGAGGAAGGAAAAAATCCGGAATATGAAATAGGATTTTATCTATCCCGCCAGATCATCAAAGCCCATCTGCAGACTATGCGCAGAATCGGCGTGACGTATGACATGCTTCCCTGCGAAAGCACTATCCTTCAACTCAAATTTTGGGAAAAAGCCTTTTCACTCTTAAAAGGCAAAAAAGCCATCTCCTTTGTGAAGGACGGAATTAACAAGGACTGCTGGGTGATGGGGCTCGAGGAAGAAGCGGAAAAAGAAAAAATTATCGTCCGCTCCGACGGAACAGTCACTTATGTCGGAAAAGACATTGCTTACCAGCTCTGGAAATTCGGTCTGTTGGAAAAGGATTTCTACTATGAACCCTTCATCGAGGAAAACGGCCGAACAATCTGGATCTCAACAGATACTTCCACGCACAAGGCGCCCCCATTCGGGAAAGGTAGCAAGGTCTACAATGTCATCGATTCCAGACAGGCCTACCTCCAGAAAATTGTAGTCCAGGGGCTCAAATCCCTGAAGTATCAAACTCAAGCGGAAAAGTCCATCCATTTCTCTTACGAGATGGTGGGCCTTTCCCCGAAAAGCTTGAAAGAGCTCGACTTGAGAGTATCGGAAGAAGACAAAGAAAAAGATTTTTTGGAAGTTTCCGGAAGAAAAGGCCTCGGAGTCAAGGCCGATGACCTTCTGGACAGACTCGAAGATAAAGCTTTGGCCGAAGTCGAGAAAAGAAATCCAGAACTTCCCGCTGACCTAAAAAAAGAAACCGCGCACAAAATCGCAGTCGGGGCTCTCCGCTATTTTATGCTTAAGTTTGCCAGGAACTCCCTGATTGTTTTTGATTTCGAAGAGGCGCTGAATTTTGAAGGTGAAACAGGCCCCTATCTCCAGTACACCCTAGTCCGGATCAACAGCATCTTCCGTAAACTGAAAGAAAGAGAAGGCTTTGATGAGAAAAACCTTCAAGCTCTCCTCTCTTCTAAAGAACTTCCACTTGAATTCCTGCCCGAACAAGAGCTGTCAGATTTCTGGGATGTCGTTTTTTTTGCCTCACAGCTTGAAGAAGAAGTTCTCCATTCCATCCATTCTCTGGAATTCTCCCATCTGGCCAAATATGCTTTCAACCTCTCGCAGAAATTCAATGCCTATTATCATCTCTACTCTATTCTGGCCGAGGAAAACAAAGACATTAAAAACATCCGCATCCTGACTATTTTTTTCATCAGAGAAGTTCTCCAGCGTGCGCTCTCTCTCATGGGAATCCCGCAACCGGAACTGATGTGATGGAGTTAATAATAAATAAACGAGTGAAGTAAAGATTGAACTAAGGTTTATTATTGAGCTGTTGAATCACATAAAATCCAACTCAAAAAATTGGGGACTGTCCCCAATTAAACTATATGTCATTGCCAGGAACAAAGTGACATACCAATCTCATAAGGTGAGAGAATGGGACCAGAGCATCATTGCGAGGAACGAAGTGACGTGGCAATATTGCTCAATTGTCATTGCGAGCGAAGCGTGGCAATCTCATAAGCAAAAAGTAATAGGATTTACATAAAAGTAAAATAATTAATTCCTGGTTCTTAAACCTCTCAAACAAAGGAGGATGATGAATAATGATTGAAGTTGAGAATCTATTTAAAAAATACGGCGACCTGCTGGCAGTGAATGATTTAAGTTTCAACGTGGAAAAGGGAAAAATCTGGGGGCTTCTCGGACCGAATGCGGCGGGCAAAACCACAACCATGAGAATCCTCACTGGATACCTCCCGGCCACTGACGGCAAGGCCTCTGTCGCCGGATTCGACGTCTTCCAGCAGCCCAACGAGCTCAAAAAGAACATCGGCTATCTCCCGGAAACGCTTCCCCTCTATCCTGAAATGACAGTTCATTCGTTCCTGAACTTCGTTGCAGAGATCAAACAAACACCCTCACCCAAAAGGAAAGACGCCGTAGAAAAGTCCATCGAGATCAGCGGGCTGGAATCAGTCAGAGGGAGGCTCATAAAGAATATCTCTCGAGGCTTCAAGCAGCGAGTGGGGATCGCCCAGGCTCTTATCCATGACCCACAAGTTCTTATCCTGGATGAGCCAACCATCGGTCTGGACCCGGCCCAGATTATCGAGATCAGAAAGCTCATCAAATCTCTTAAAGGAGAACGCACCATACTCCTCTCCACTCATATCCTTGCAGAAATGACTCAGACATGCGACGGAGCGGTCATCATCAACGAGGGAAACCTGATGGCTTCAGGCTCTCTGGAAGAGCTCACCACTTCTTTTAAGGAAAAGGAGGGAGTGGTCATAAAGCTCAGACAGCACGGAAAGGAAATTGCTTCCCTGCTGGGGAAAATCCCTGGAGTGGCAAAGATATCTCAGGAAGTTAACGAGTTCACCATTGAATGGGGCAAAGGAAAGGATTTAAGGGATGAGATCACCAAGCTCGTTGTGGAGAAAGAGTTGGGATTGATCGAGATGAGGCCTCTGGCTATGAATGTCGAAGAACTCTATCTCAGCGCTATTTCAGGAGGTGTGAGGCAATGAAAAATATTTGGGCGATATCCAAAAAGGAAATTAAAACATACTTCACCTCCCCGATTGCGTACGTGGTCACCACAGTGTTCCTGGTGCTGGTCGGATTCTTCTTCTACAGTCTGATCTTATGGTTCAATTCCTATTCTATGCAGGCTTCAAGATACCCCGAAGCGATCCAGCAGCTCAACATCAATCAAATGGTCTACTCTCCCCTGTTCCACAACATAAGCATCATACTCCTCCTCACAATCCCTCTTCTCACCATGAGGCTTTTCGCCGAAGAAAAGAAAAGGCAGACAGACGAATTGCTCTACACATCTCCCATATCTATAAACCAGATAATCCTGGGCAAATTCTTCGCCTCACTTTTTGTGCTCCTTGTGATGCTTCTTCTGACTGGCATCCTCTCTCTCTTCACCTTTTCGTACGGAAACCCGGAATTCGCTCCCATCCTCAACGGCTATCTGGGTCTCTTCCTGATGGGGGCGGCGTTCATCGCCATCGGGATCTTTTTCTCTTCTCTTACAGAAAACCAGGTTGTCTCCGCCATGTTGACTTTTGGCGCTCTTCTCCTTTTCTGGATTCTGAACTGGGCAGCTGGCTCGGCGAGTGGAATATGGAAGGATGTCCTGAATTACGTTTCTTTTTTCCAACACTTTGACGACATGACGCGAGGCATTCTGGATACTTCAGACATTGTTTATTACTTCAGCTTTATCTTCTTCGGTCTCTTTCTCACACATTCTGTGATCCAATCCAGAAGGTGGAGGTAAAAATGGAAAAAATCAAACAATACCTGAACTACATCGCTTTGGCCCTGATATTCATTTCAATAATCTCTCTGAGAATCTGGCCCCATAAAAAAAACATCGCTCTCATCATCGGAGTCATCGGAGTGGCCGCTCTAGCCGCCTA
>JASFPJ010000190.1:0-6476 GCA_050116035.1 Candidatus Aminicenantota bacterium
TAAATGCATTTTTAACTGTATTCCCAACATACTGTTGATCACGGGAAGGAGTAATTCAACCAGTACGACTGCACAAGCGAACGCCACAAGGGAAAAAAGAATCGATTCGCTCAAGAATTGTTTGATGAGCTGCAGACGACTCGATCCCACGACTTTTTTGATTCCGATTTCTTTGAAACGTTTGGCCGAACGGGCAGTGGATAGGTTCATGAAGTTGATACATGCAATGAGCAAAATAAAAAATGCCAGAGCAGAGAAAATATACACGTAGGAAATCAGTCCACCTCCCTCCAGGGCATAAAGGTGAATTTGGTTTAACGGCTGCAGATAGAGAGTTTCAATGGATGTTGGACTGTTTTTTTGTATAACACCTGCAATTTTTTCACTGAGTTTCTTGTGGGGCCAATGTTTTTGGAGTCGTACGTAGGTGTAGCAATTATTGTTTGTCCAGCCCTCCATGTATGAAGAGAAGATTTCGCAGGGAATCAGGAAATCAAACCGGAGGTGTGAATTTCGAGGGATGTTTTCGATGATTCCCGTTATCTCAAAAGTGCGATGTTCCAGGTGAACGGTTTCTCCGAGAGGATCATCATCGCCGAAGAATTTTTTTGCCAAATCTTCTGTTATGACCATGGAGTGAGGTTTAGAGAACGCAGTTTGTGGATTCCCTTTCACAAATGGAAAGGTGAAAATGCTGAAAAAGTCATGGTCTACAGCGGCTCCTGGACTCAAATAGCTTTTTTTATCATAAGTGAGCTGCCATTTTTCAAATGCCCCAAAAATTCTCGTGGAAAGAATAATTTCAGGATAATCCGCTTTCAAAACAGGGGCAAGTGGGCCGGGAGTCACCCTGTTGTAATCCATCTCACCACTTGAATATTGCCACTTCTCTACAACTCTATAAATATCGTTCGCATTTTCATGAAATCTGTCATAACTCAATTCATCTTGAATCCATAACAGGATGAGTATTGCACAGGCCATTCCGACGGCAAGGCCGAAAATATTAATGAACGAATAAATTTTGTGCCGCTTAAGGTTTCTGAAGGCAAATTTCAGGTAATTTCTTAGCATAGTATTTTCCTCTAGCTGTATCTATGAGCAATAAACATGCCAATGTAGGTTTCAGGAGAAACGAAGAGACAAATATTGAATATTTATATAATAGTGTCCGCTGGCATAACATACGCTGTCCAAAAGCGAACAGTCATGGAAAATGGGGTCAGGGCTCGACATTCGACATCTTCGTCTTCGAATGATTATGTTGGCTCAAAACTTCATTTAATTTAAGGAAAACAGGATTGAGTATGGTTTAGACCTTAGATTCTCCTCACATCATCGGGAAAAGAGTATGTTGAAATAAAGAATTTAAAAGGAAGATATTCTTAAATGTCTAATGTCGAGCCCTGATCCCACGATTATTCATAACGCAAGGAGTCGGCTGGATTCGCCAGGGCGGCTTTTATAGACTGATAGCTCACTGTCACCAGGGCAATCAGAAGAGCCAGGGCGCCGGAGAGGACAAAAGACCACAACGCAACATTTGTTTTGTACGCATAACTCTGCAGCCATTTATTCAGGGCGAAATAGGCAACGGGCCAGGCAACGATATTGGCCACAATCACCCATTTGGTGAATTCTTTGGAAAGAAGCGCAACAATATTTGAGGCTGTGGCCCCCAATACCTTCCTGATGCCAATCTCTTTGGTGCGCTGTTCGGCCATGAAAGAGGCCAATCCGAGAAGGCCCAGACAGGAGATCAAGATCGCCAGAATCGAGAAATATCTAAACAGAGTTCCGATTCGCTGTTCAGACCTGTACAAACGGTCCAAGGCCTCATCGAGGAAGTAATAGTTGAATGGGTAGCTCGGGGCAAATCTTTTGAATACATTTTCTATGTATCCAATAGTCTGCGGGATTTGTTCGGATTTGAGCCTGGCGAATAGAACTCTGCAGCGTTGAGGGTAATAAAGGAGTATCAGAGGATCAATTTCTTGTTGAAGAGATCTGAAATGATAATTTTTCACAACGCCTATGATCTTAAAATTTTCATCCTGTATGGATAGACGCTTACCGATTGGGGATTCCATCCCCATGGCTTTGACCGCTTCTTCATTGACCATGATCGCTTCAGTGGCATCTGTGGGGAACTCCTTGGAAAAGCTCCTGCCTTCAGCGATTTCCATCCCGAATGTCTTGAAATAGTCAATATCGATAAAGACTGCCCGCATCAAGGTCTCTTCATCCGGATTTTGTCCTTCCCAGCGCCACAAGCTGTTTGAAAAGGTGTAACCGTATGTCGGCACATTTGAGCTGGCCGTCACTCCCAGAATATTCGGATTTTGGAGCAGCTCATTTTTCACAGAATCAAATTTCTCCCGCATCTCTCCGCGCATTCCAAAATAAATCATATACTCCTTGTCATAGCCCAGTTTTCTGTTTCGCATGTAATTGAGTTGGTTATAGACACCGATCGTGCATATGATCAAAAGAATCGTGAGAGAGAACTGAAAGACCACCAGGATTTTTCTGAATAGCGAACCTTTTAATCCGGATAATCGAAGTCCTTTTAACACCATCACCGGCTGAAAGGCTGAAAGAAAAAAGGCTGGGTAACTCCCTGCAATAATTCCTGTGAGAGTCGCAATGCAGAGTAATCCCAGCAAAATCGAGAGATTTCCAGGAATATCCAGGGACAATTCTTTTGCGGCCAGGTTATTGAAAGCCGGGAGCAAGATCCATACAAGAACCACTGCGAGTAACAGGGCGATAAACGCCAGCAGCATCGATTCGCCATAAAATTGTTTGATAATGTCAGTCTTATGTGCACCGGACACCTTCCGCATTCCAACTTCTTTGGCGCGGTTTCCAGACCGGGCTGTGGCCAGGTTCATGAAATTGATGCAAGCTATGAGCAGAATGAAAAAAGCAATAATAGAGAAAAGAGTGACATAAATGATATCTCCGTGGGCGGAGTCGTATTCGTAATTTGAATAGAGATGAATCCGGGTGAGAGGCTGGAGATTCAGCCTGGCATCTTTCTCGATAGTGGGTTTTTCGAAAAGATAACCGGAGATCTTCAGGATCACATCTTGTGCAGCTGTCCCTTTTGGCAGCTGGACATACGTGCGGAATTGGCTGTTGCCCCAGCGGTCGACAGTGTAATTCAGTTCCCGTCCGAATATGAAAGGGATCAAAAAATCGAACTGCAGATGCGAGTTGTGAGGGACATTCTTCATGACACCGGTGACTTGAAAATCCCATTTATTATCCGCTTTAATGGTTTTTCCGATAGGGTCGTCATCCCCGAAATATTTCTCCGCCAGCTCCTCCGTCAGAACGATGGAGAATGGATCGGAAAGCGCCGTGGCCGGGTCGCCCTTGACAAGAGGAAAGGTAAACATTTTTAAAATAGAGCCATCTGCCATGCTGACTCCTTCGTCATAGCTTTTCTCATTGTATGTCAGCCGAAATCCACGGCCAGTTATACGTGTGGCATCAATGATTTCTGGGAAATCTTCTTTGAGTGAAGGACCGAGCGGACCCTGCGTGATCGCCCAGGTCGTGCTGTGGTCGGCGAAATTGATGTCCTGTAGAACACGGTAAATATCATCGGCATTCTTATGGAAGCGGTCATAACTCAGCTCATCCTGGACCCATAGGAGTATCAGGATGCAGCAGGCCATTCCGACAGCCAGACCGACAATGTTGATGAATGAATACCCTTTGTGTCTTTTGATGTTTCTTAAAGCAATTTTTAAGTAGTTTCTAAACATTTGCGCACTCCATTACATCTAACTATTGATTGAGGATGTTATCGATTAATATGGCAAAGATGCAATTAGGAAAAGGATGAGTATCCTTGGAACTGGTTTTTTCTGTGTAAATGATCCAACTCCTTTTGATAATAAATTCATAAGTATTAGACGAAGAAAATTTTGGAAAGGTTGTCTTTTTATGTCATTGATAACGGAGTAGTAGTGGGTCATAATTGTGAAGTTAGACCTTTGTGACTTTAAAAAGCATAAGTTTTAAGTGATAGATAGGCAAAAAATCAGAATTTTTTAAATTGTTAAAGGAAAAAATTATCCAGGTGACTGAACTTTTTAAAGTCTGACCCCAGTGGATCCTCATTGGCTCTTTACGAGAAAAAGCAATTGTCCTATGATGAGTGGGGAGATATGGAAATGAAAGTGATCAGCGATTCGCTCAGTTTTTCAACGCGTGGTTTTAGTGATATGAAGGACCTCACTGGAGATGTTTCTAAAAAGCTGGCTGAAAACAAGCTTCAAAACGGAATCGTCAATCTCTTTGTGCCTGGTTCAACAGGCGGCCTGACGACCATCGAGTATGAATCCGGTCTGGTGCAGGACTTCTCTGAGTTGATGGAAAAAATAATCCCGAGCAATGTGACCTATCACCATGATGCCCGCTGGGGAGATGGCAACGGATTTTCCCATGTCCGGTCTTCTCTACTCGGACCATCATTGACCGTTCCCTTCTCCGATGGAACGCTTAGCCTCGGAACTTGGCAGCAGATTGTCTTTCTCGATTTTGACAACCGCTCCCGCTCCCGCACTATTGTTCTTCAGTTTATCGGGGAATGAGCAGAGAAAAGAACGGCTAAACGGAAAAATGTAAAACACAAGTGGCAGCCGATGTGAAAGGAAGGTCTTGAAGCAGAGAGGACAGAGGTATACTCTGGGGTTTATAACTGGCAGTCATAATTTTGTGAAAAATGTTCAATTTTTATAACAAGGAGTTATAATTTAATCTGAAATGGCCGATATCAAAGAAAAACTCCAGCGCCTGAAAAAAGAAAGGGAAACGCGTGCGAAGATGCAGCCAGTCAAGGGTGTCCTGGAAGAAGCCGATGAAAAAGATGAGCTTGTGAACGAAGAGAAGCTCAAGCCGTTGAAAAGAGAAAGGCAAACTCGCTCAAAAACCGATATCATAAAGGATGTCTGGGAAGAGATCGATAAAGACGAGAGCCTTTCCGTCAAGGAAAAACTCCAGCAGCTTATAACCCTCACTGGCAGGGAAGGACCTTCTGAATCCCAAGCCCCGGCCTTCGAGCCTCTTGAGAGAGAGCCCATCCAGTTTTTTGAGAATCCTTATCCTCTCGATGTCAGGTACGGAAAAATCACCTTATCTACAGGTCTGGATATAAAGGGAGATGTTCTTACCTGGCTCAGCAAAGATGCCGAGTTTGAAAGCCTGGACCTTTCCACGGCTTTGTTCATCGACCTTGAGACTACAGGTCTTTCGGGGGGAACAGGTGTCGTGCCCTTCATGGTGGGGATGGGCTACTACAGGGATGATAAATTCTATGTCTCTCAATACTTCCTCGGAGAGATGGCTGAGGAAGAACGAATGATTCAGGAATTAGGCCAGTTTTTTTCTGAGATGAATTTTCAATCAGTGGTTTCCTATAACGGGAAAGGATTTGATATCCCTCTCCTCGAGACACGGTTCATCATGCACAAGCAGCCTTTCCTCCTCAGTGAACTTCCCCATCTGGATTTCCTCTTTTCCGCCCGGAGTCTCTGGAGGCATAAACATGAGAACTGTCGTCTCTTCCATCTGGCCCGTGAGGTCGTCAATGCGGACCGTGCCGAAGATATCCCCTCTGCTGAGATCCCCTGGAGATATTTTCAGTACCTGAACACAGGGAATTTCGAATTGATCGAGCCTATCCTCTACCATAATCAAGAGGATATTCTTTCTCTGCTGGGTGTGGTTGTCGCTGGCGCTCTCGTTTTTTCGGAAAAGGGAGAAAAGGGATTCGTGGATGCCATGGACCTCTACGGAGCAGGGAAGATCATGGAGAAGGTGGGAGAAGTCGAGAAATCTCTTGATTTCTTCCAAAAAGCTTTGAATGGGAAATTATCGGATGAAATTTCACTGGAGGCCAAAAAGAGAATTTCTTATCATTTCAAGAAGAATCAGGATTGGGAAAGGGCTGTGATGATGTGGAAAGAGATGACTTCCGCAGAAACCGCATCCATGAGTCAGCTTCTCTCGTTTAAAGAATTGGCCATGTACCTCGAGCATAAAGAGAAGAAGTTTGAGGAAGCGAGAGAAGTGGCCGAAGAGGGATTTGTTATGTCGATGGGATTCTCTTCCTACTACGAGAAAGACTTTGCCCACCGCCTTGAGAGGCTGAAACAGAAAATAAAGAGGCAGAAGGAGTCAGAGCCGAAGATAAAACAGTCGAAGAAAAAAGAATCCACAAAAAAACAGCCGAAGACAAAAGCAAAAGGAAAATAGATGTCATTGGAAAAAATAGGGATTGTCCTTTTTATCAGACAGAAGAAGAATAAATGTTATTGCGGGCGGAGCATGGCAATCTCAACCAATTGTCATTGCGAACGAAGTGTGGCAATCTCATACATATGTCATTGCGAGCGAAGCGCGACAATCCCATACAATTGTCATTGCGAATGAAGTGTGGCAATCTCATACAATTGTCATTG
>JASFPJ010000191.1:0-6469 GCA_050116035.1 Candidatus Aminicenantota bacterium
ATAAGTGAGCATGAACACCGTTAAGCTTCTTCATCGCAATTTCAGCCGCATCTGTACCTGAGTCATTGTTTTTCAGGGTTATGGAGACTCGGCAGCGGGGTTTATAGGTTCCACAGTTTCGTTTACAGTTCTCTCAAACGTCCTAATTGAAGTCCATTTCCAGGTTTAATAAATCATCTTGAGTGAATTCTTTCCCACATCCCCCACACTCAAAGCTTATATATTCCTTACCTTCTTTTAGAGTCTTTTTCTCTCTTGCTGTCCCCCGGCAATTCGGACATTCCATTTTCTTCCCGGTGAGACCATAAGAATCGTCTGCCACGGGCACCCCTCTTTTCTCGATGGAAACACTGCATTCACGAAAATGAGGTCTATCCTTTCGGCTATAGGAGACTAAAGTCTGAACCACATCCCAGCTCAATTTGCCTTGCTTCGCCATCTCTGTAATCTCCTCCAGCGCCGTCCTGTTGTCATAAGGAGTCGGCCGATGAGGTCTTGGCGAAAGGAGGGCATCATAAATATCACACACACCAATGATCTCCACCATCCTATCATTCAATTGAATGCCCAGAGGGTATCCCGACCCATCTGCACGTTCATGGTGTTCTTTGGCCACCCACGGGGCAAATCTCCCATAATCTTTATGAAAATAACTGAGAAGCACAAAGCCAGCTAAAGCATGATGTTGCAGGATGATCTTATCAACCTTAGTGAGTGGCTCAGTCTTTTTCAGTATCTTCAGGGGAACGCATATTTTGCCATAATCATGAATGGTCCCAGCCATGATATTTCTGATCCAGTCTTCGGTTTCTTCCAGCATGTCTCGAGCCATGAGTGTTGACAGGGCGAAGACGACCAGAGAGTGTCTGTAAGTATAAAAGTCATTCTCCTTAAAATAATCAAAAAACTTCAGAATGGGTTGAATGAAGTCAATCTTCCTCATTAGTTCCAATGCTTTCGCTCTACCAGGCTCTTTGAAGCTAATATTATATGGGGGCTTTTGGAGAAAGCGGATCAAATCTTGGAAAACTGTGCCATGGCTCAACAACGGAACCGATGAATAAGATGCGCCTTTATTTCTGGCAATCAATTCATCCAGTGATTCTCGCGTTATATTCTGGCCACCGGGGAGCAGCTTCTTGTTGTCTAATGTATAAACCGGGCAAATGAGTTTAGCTGTCTTCATAAATCTATCTCTTTCACGTCCCAATCATGACAAGATGCGAATGCCAAAAATTGAACTGTACCGACATCCCACTTCGAGGCAACCAACCAAACCTTTCGATTTCTAAGTAATATTTACACTATTATGCAAGAAATTTCAAGGGCTGTTCGAACTCTAATTACTTTTTCCTGCTCTCCCCCCTCATACTGATTGGCTTAATCGCTCATGCGGATTGGTCCAATAGACATTTTCCTTTCATACTCAACATTTCCAGATCAATCCTTATACTTACTTATCTTTTTTGCGAGCTCTCTTAAAGCTTTCTCTTCCTCTTGAATCTCAAACATCTTCAACGAAATCAATCTCTGCGCCACTTTGACCACTGATTTGGCTTGTTCAACATTAGACTTGCCCTTTTCTAATAATGTAATCTCTTCTTCTATTGTTTGGATGAGATTAGTGTTGACAAATGGGTGCCTTTTCATGGTTTTTCTCCCGCTGAAGATTCTATTTTAATCATTATTGCCTCCATGCTAAAAAGCTCATTCGCCTCTTGTATCATACCAATTATTAAGGTCGGGTGCACACATTGAATTACACAGCTTCTTCGACTCGAAATGCCTCTCTAATTACTCCTGCTGGATGTCCTCCCAAAATTCATCATAGTTTTGGTAATTTTTGATTTCCTTTTGCTTGAATCGAATAGAGACTTTGCCCAATACATCTTTATCTTTGAGCAAGTTTTGTGGAGCCGTGATTGTTGAGGAGGAGTGTCTGATTGAATATTTCAGAAGAAAGCAATCGCTCTTGTAGCCGCCTATAACATACATATCATCCTCGCGTGTCTGGATTTCCATATACACCTGAAAATCATGCGCTTCACTCCCTTTATATTCATCCAAAACGCGAAACCGTTTCCATGTATTCATGATTATGGTATCTGGATTGTATTTCTCTTCTATTTTTTGAGCTTTTTTCATGTTTAATTCCTTTATTTATTTCGGTCTAGAATCGCCTTCCCGTTTATTCAAAATTCCTATTCCATTTCTAATCAGAACAGCATAAAAGGAAGAATCAGTCCCAGCAGTAAAAATATAATTCCAATCAAATAAAAAACTGGCTTCAAAAAATCGTTTAGCTGTTTAATTTTCATTCCTATTCCGATAAAGATTATTCCAATGATTATGAGGATGATATGAGCGACTATTTGATTGAGACTCATCAGACTTCTCTATTCAATCCCTTTGTCTTAATTCAGCCAGCCTCTTCTTTGCCTCCTGAATTTCAGGAATATCAGGGTCAGCCTCCTTCTAGAAGTCGAGGAATTTCCTACAATGCTCTGAAGACCTTGCCAACACGTCCTTCTCCAAACTCTTCGTTGTTCCCTCGGCATGTTTGGCAATAGGATAATAATTTATGGGGGGAGTGTCAATATGGCTCTGAATGGTGTCAACGCAAAGCAAAAACTTCCGGTTTTGTGCAAAGCAAAAATTTCCGGTTTTAGCATTTGTCAGGCAAGTCTCTAAAAGGTTTATGCCAAGGGTGATCGGGTGAGGGTCGATACTTACTTTTCTTTCTTGGTCTGTGCACAGCCAGTTTTACCTCCTCTTGTTTCTTTGGTTTGACTTCAAAGACTTCATGGCAGTCTAGCGAGCGCCCTTTGTACTTGAAGGTTATCTTTCCAGTGAACTGTTCTTGGACTTCGACTTTTCGTCTTCGCAGAACTAGCGATGGGGCATCCAGTATAAACAGCCGTTTCTTCCACTGGATGATATAACCATCGTTAATGGTGCGGATCCCCTTAATACAGAAGATATCTCGCAAGTTCACATCCTCAGGTAAAGGCCGGTGCAGATCTCCTTCTCTCTTAGGCGCTCTGGAGAACCGCTTGTTATAGTCCTCAAGATAACTTTCCAGAAACACATTGGCCTCTTCTATACTCGAGATCTTTGCCAAACGCATCTCTTTTATCAACCGGTCCTGGAGTGTTCCAAAAAGACGTTCCACTCTGCCTTTGCCCTGAGGCGAATCCGCGTGGATCATCTCTATTTTAAGCTCCCCCACAGCTCGCTTAAACTGAGTCTCCGCTTGTCTGCCACGTAACTCCTCCTCCACATACGGCTGCCTGATCGTCTTGTAGGTGGAGTGTTTGTCCAAGTACAGGCTCTGAGGCAGCCCATAACGGAGGATATATCGCTCCATCGAGTCCATAGCTGGATACACTCCCTCGTGGTCGTAAAATCGCCCATACGTCCGATTGGTCGCATCATCGATGTATCCCATAAACACCATCTTCGGCCCCCGTTCTTCCAGCCACTCATGATGAGAGCCGTCCAGCTGCACCATCTCCCCTGTATACTCTCTCCGCTCTCTCCACTTGTACACAGGCCCATCCCTCCGCTTCCTCACCTTCCACAGGCCCTGCCTAATCATGATCTGACGAACCTTCTCATGACTGATTTTTATCCCCTCATGCTTCAATAACTGCTCCGAGGCTAATGTCGGCCCAAAATCCGCATACTTCTCCTCTATTATCGATCCGATCTTCTCCTCAAGCTCCTTTGGGGTCTTATTCGCCGCCTCACGCCCGCGATTCCCATGCGCTATCCCCTTATCACCATCTGCTTTGATCTTCCCGATTATGTTCCGAACTTGACGATCCGTTAGACCAAGTAACACTGCCCCATCCATCTGACGGATCTCTTTCGACATCACCTTGTGGATGATCCTTAACCGTTCAAGCTCTTTAATACTCAATGCGATAACTTCCTTCGACATCCTTTGCTCTCCTTGCATTAATATGCAAAGAGAACTTTAATCGATTTTGGCAAAACCGGAAATTTTTGCTTTGCACAAACAGGAAATTATCGCATTGCTGCAACATATGGCTCTGAATGGCCGCTCTGAATGAGGGGGAATGAGTATCGTAAATTAGAGAAGAGCTTGCTTCACAATGATTGGCGCATAAGGGGATTGAAACGCTGGACTCCCAGAGGTTCGCATGTATGGCTTCCTTTTGGCACGAGTAAATACTTTTTTCTAAAAACGATCCCTTGTTGAAATAGTAATCCCATATTATTGTAAATATCTTGACGGGACGGCAGACTTTTCTTATCTTATAAAATGCCGGTTCTAATTTTTTGGGGGGAATATGGAAGACAATAGAATAATCCAAGAGGCCATCAAGATAAGGGGAGAGATATATGACATTATCCAGGCATTAGTGGCAGAGCATGGGCTCGGAATGGTTCTTTCTGTATTAGAGGATGTCTGTTTTATCCAAGCCACTTCACTGAAGATTCATGACAAAGAAACCAAAAAAGCTGAATTATGGGATAATATTGGCAAACAAATTGCTAAAATTAAATTTATATGAGTGCTGATATCCCAACTGGCCAATGACTTAATCTAACTCACCAGACCAAAATCACAAACAGGCTTTAAATTATTGATTCAGATGTAATACCAGGCGATCCCCCCCTACTACACTCAAAAGGGGGTCATCGGGTGATCAGGTTTTTCACTACTCAAGTGACACATGTACAAAATTCAGGACATAAACCTAGCCAATGTATCCCTTAGCAGCCCAGGTCTTTATTTGGCATGGTTTTTGCAATATAATTCATGGAAGGGTAAATAGATGATTTTGAAGTCTATTGAGGAGAGGTGGAATCGATGAGAACAAAGACTTATGTCTTGGGATTAGCCTGTCTTCTACTGATTTCCTGTGGGAATGAAGTTGGGGGTGGATTACCGACTAGTCCGGATGTTGGATCAAATCCGAACATTGTATTTTTCACGGCAAATCCTTCGGCGATCAATATAGGAACGAATTCTACGCTTTCCTGGAAAGTCACAGACTGCTCTAGCGTTGAGATCGACGAGGGGATCGGAAGGGTCAGCGCCATTGGATCGAGAGAGGTAAGCCCATTACAAACCACGACCTTTACGCTAACGGCAAAAAATACCTACTACTCCTCTGGAATCGCGGTGGCGGGCGAGTCCACCAAAAAATGCACCATCACGGTTGTGAATGGGGTTGATATTGTTTTAAAATAAATGCACTGAGTGCTGTTCCTAAAAAACTCCAAAAAAGTGAATGAAAAGAATGTTTTAATGCTTCGTGCCCATTGATGAATAAAGGTTTATAACAATGTGGACACAGTGTGGCCAAAATATCCAAATCAACCAAAAATGACTCGAATGCAAAACCTGAATGACTCAGTATAAATAACTCAGGCTAAAGTTCAAAATAAGGGGAAAAGGGTGCACTTTATTTTATATGGGGATTTTGACCCGTCCAGGACTCGAACCTGGAACCCGCGGATTAAGAGTCCGCTGCTCTACCAGTTGAGCTAACGGGCCATAAGTCCTAAATAGTTTAGAAAAGTCCTTGAGTGTTGTCAATAAAAAGGGGTCCAATCACCATTCTTAGCATGTGATTGTAGTGATAGGTTCGCAATGATATTTTTTGTACGAGATTGCCACGCTTCGCTCGCAATGACATGTCCAGGGAAGATTACCACGTCACTTCGCTCCTCGTAATGACACATTTCTGAAAAAAGGGGCCTGTCCCCCTTTTCTACCAATTTTCTGCATTGCACTCGCAATGACAGGAGAGAATGTTTGCACGGGCTCAAAGTTTCTTTTATAATGCAGGCAACAAGGACTCGCTCTCGATGAATGTGACCGTGTTCATAATTTTATTTGCAGCCGTACTTATACTTCTCTTTGTTTTCCTTATCTGGTTCCTGAAAAGAACCACCTCCAAAATCGATGAGATTAAATCTGCCCAGTCAGAAAACCAGGCACTGACTCTCATGCAGCAGCAGATCGGACAGCTTACCCAGAACATCAACCAGCAGCTCCAGAACATGAGTTCCCAATTCCAGAAAACAACGGGAAACATCGGAAGCACCTTGGGTGACGTCAAAAAGGACCTGGGGAAGATGGAAGAGGTGACACGTGAAGTTCTGGAAAAGGCAAAAAGTATATCAGGGCTCGAAGGCCTGCTCCGGGCACCAAAATTCCGCGGCGGATTCGGCGAGCTCTTTCTGGGTGACCTGCTGGCGCAAATCCTTCCTCCAGCTCACTACGAGCTCCAGTACAAATTTAAAAGCGGAGAAATGGTCGATGCCATCGTCCGTCTCGGAAGCAACCTCGTCCCTATCGACGCAAAGTTTCCGTTGGAAAACTTCAAGAAATACTTAGAAGAAGAGAACCAGAAAGAAAAAGAGGATCTGAAGAAAAAATTCGTCATCGATGTTAAAAAACACATCGACGGGATCAGCCAAAAATACATCC
>JASFPJ010000192.1:0-6438 GCA_050116035.1 Candidatus Aminicenantota bacterium
GGGTCTTGGAAAGCTGGTATGTGGTTCTCGTGCGAAGCACATTGAAGTCATAAACCTGCTCACCTCCTCTATCTTCCCAGAAAATCTGTTTTCGGATGCTCAGCGACACCTGAAGTCTTTTATTCGGTTTCGCAGTCATATAGAGCACATACGTGTTACTCCATCCCTGGAAGGGATCATCGGGATCATAATAAATATTATCTCCCATTCCCACGTAAAATCCGAAAGGAAGCCATTTGATGAGGTTCGTCTCGGCGTCAATGTTGAAGCTATTCAGGTTAAAATCGATCCCTTCATATCTTTCCAATTCATTCTCGAAGGAGATGTTCATCATGCTGAATTCGTTGAACCTCAGATGAAGGTTCGCTCGTATCCACTCATCAACTAGAGTGTGTCCAGAGTATTCGTACCTCATCCCTCCCCTGAAACCCAGCTGCACCTGGTTTAAATACTTTTTCTCAGGGTAAAAATTGAAGTTTGTCCATGCCCCTAAGGTTCTATAATCCGTTCGGTTGACAAAACCGGAGGAAGCCTCAAACTCCGGATGGATCGACATCCAGTACAATCCTCCGATCCAGTATTTGGTGAAGTAGTAAAAATCAGCAAACACAGCCGGAACAATCCCCGTCCTCTCTCCATCAGACTTTGTCTTTGAGCCAATGGCCTGAAAAGATAAAAAGAAACGGTTATTGAACTTAAGCTGGCCGTCTACACCCAAAACACGGTTGTACGAGCCGTTAATTTCCTTATCAGCCAGACAGAAACCTACATAAGATTCTTTAAACACATCGGTCTTCATGCGGAAGATGTTGAAGAGAGCATTATCATTACCGCCTGATCCTCCGTTATGTACTTCCCACAGGCTTTCTGTCGGACTGGTGTCGTATGCCGAAAGGATGCCGTATGTGAAGCGGCCGACCTTACCCGTTAGCTTGGCTCCGCCGATGGGATCAATGATTCTCCTTGTGTAGACCATCTCGATTTCGGGAAACCTGAAGATCTCCATCCCTTCCAGAAAAAATGGCCGTTTTTCAGGATAGTAGATGGCGAACCTCTGATTGATGTCTATCTGGGGCGCATCGGCCTCGATGTGGCTGAAATCCGGATTCAATGCCAGGTCCATGGTTAGATCCGAACTGATCCCCCATTTGAAATTCACTCCGGGTTGGACATCGATCCTATCCCCCTGGTTTTTGAGCGATGTGAAGATGGGCATCAGCTCGAAGTTTTTCCCCTTCTCCACGTCTCCCTGGATATGCATCTCGACTTCCTGAGTGAGTAAACCGGGAATCGACCGCGAGATTAGAGGCCAGGATATAATTTCTCCGTTCCGGGCGATGTTTCTGGCTAAAAAGAATCCCCAGATTTTCTCCTCTTCATCAGGAAAGCGAATACTCTTGAAGGGAATGGCCATCTCGACTGTGTATCCCTCCTCATCGATCTTTCCATCCGAGAAGAAAACCGTATCCCAGCTATCATCCATCATTTCGTTCCCACCTTCTTCTATCCGGATCAAATCCATCTGGACTCCCAAGGGATTGATGATGAACGAAAAGGCCCGGCGTTTTTCGTTAAAGGCATCCAGGAAGAGAGCTACCCAATCGTCATCTATGATGTTGTCGCGGTTGGTGATCGTCGCCCTGATTTTCTTCGGATCTCTCTCAAAGCATCGGAAAGCGAGATACAGATTTTTTTTATCATAGCCCACATAAGCGACCGTTTTCTCCGAAGGCGTTCCTTTCTCCTTGGGCGTGAACTGAACGAAATCTTCAATCTTTAAAGCCTCCTGCTCCCAGAGCGGATTATCTAAAATCCCGTCAATCTTCGGCGATCGAGAGAGCTCGGGTATCTTTATGGCCTCCTGCTCAGAGGAAAAAGAGTATTGATGAATCAAACCAATTGTTAATAAACCGATTAATATGAAAACGCATCTATTTCTCATCGTGCTTGCCCTTCATACCAGGTTTTTTTCTCATCACTTTTCAACCGTCCTCTTCCCTTATATAAACGAATAATAAGGGGGAAAGGTTCACTCAAAAAGAGCTGCCCGGAGGTAAATCAATCCTCACAAAATAATTGCTCATACAGTCCACAAGGATTGATTTCATTCAGGGAGATGGATTGGATCCGAAAGTCAACCTTTTTCAGGAAAAGAAATTTCCCATTCACCGGACTTAAAATGGATGATCTTGACTCTCTTTCCTTCCATCCGGCACTGAAAGATCTCGAGTTTTTTCCCAGTTGTCTGGTCGAGAACTCTCTTTCGAGAAACAATCTCCTCTATCTTGAACTCCCGGGTGCCGATGACGACAGCCCTGGGAATTTCTTGTCCTTTGTAGCCGGAGTAGAACCGCAGCTCGAATCGAACTTCTTCATCATCTTTTCTGCGGTGCAATTTTTGCCGTTCCTAGAACTACAGGTTGACGTTTTATTATACGATACTTACCATCCTTTCTCTATGGTTAGTTCAAATAGAGGAGGTATCTCTATCTCCTTGATTACTGAAATGACTCTGAAAATTCCTCCAGCGACCTTTCCTGTTTAGCTTTCTTTCTGTTGCCAAATCTACAAAAGAAAATTATAATGCCTCAGGGGACGTTCCCCATATTTCCTAAGGAGAATCAGGAATGAAAAAATCTCTTCTAAAAAAATCCTTTTTGGCCATCTCAATCATTTTATGTGCCATTCTCATCTTCTGTTTCAGTGGATGCAAAGTCGCCTATCAACCCCCTGAGCGATTCTTCGACACCGCTGAACCGATTTCTGAAGAAGTGAGGCTGACTATTCTCTATCCTTCCATGGGTTCCATAAGGGCCCTGACCGAGCTTCGGGAACAGGAGTTGATCACCATCGAAAACTTAACTGTCATCGGTGTCTACCATGAGAACGAGCGGACCGATTACAAGAGATCGATCGAATACGTCGGAGAAAATGACCTCAGATGGTTCAAGTTTCATAAAATCTCGGGCGAGCTCGGCAAAGACACTCTCTTCCAGAGGAACACCTACAGCGAGGAATTTGAAAATATTTTCAATAAATCAGACGGCATTATTTTTTTTGGTGGGGCGGATATCCCTCCCTACATCTATGGGGAAAAGACGAATCTCCTCTCTGGCATATCCACCACCTACCGTCATTTCCTGGAACTTTCCTTCATTTTTCATCTCCTCGGAGGATTCCAGGATGAAGACTTTACACCGCTTCTGGAGTCTGAGCCTGAATTTCCTGTGCTCGGAATATGCCTTGGAGCCCAGAGCCTTAACGTGGGCACAGGCGGCACACTCACTCAAGATATCTGGTCAGAGAAATACGGAACAAAGTACTTTGAAGACGTATTCAATCTGGGGAAAGAAAACTGGCACAATAATCCTTATGCCCGAGTGTACCCGGAAGAAAGACTCATACGATACAATCTCCACCGGATAAAACTCAGTGGAGAAGGAAAATTCTGCTCGGCTCTAGGGTTTGGAGAAGAAGAGACTCCGTTTATCATCAGCAGTCACCACCAGATGGTGGAGATGCCGGGAAAGGGAATGACAATCATCGCGACTTCTCTGGATGGAAAGGTGCCGGAAGCGATCGAACACAAAAAATATCCTCATGTACTCGGCACCCAGTTTCATCCTGAGTTTCCGATTCTCTGGGACACTGTCCGGAAATTCCGGATCATTCCTCATGATGAAGAGGGAATCAACCTTAACTCTTTCCTGAAAGACAATCCTCCGAGCTGGAATTTCCACAAGAAGATCTGGGCCTGGCTTGAAGAGAGATTAGTGGAAAGCCACGAGAGCCAATAAAGTGTCCCTTTAGGGTCAGGCCATGTCAGGATCGATACGACTTGTAAAAAAGGGGCCTGTCCCATTTTTTACTCTTTTATTTTTTCCGTTCCACTATGCCGATGATTCCGGCGAGTACGATGACTGTCGACAAAAAGCAGGCTCCCACGCCGACGAACATGGCGATGCCGAGGCTGGCGAAACCCGGCCAGACGGAAAAAACAAGGGATCCGAAAGCCAGCATGGTGGTGGCACTGGTGAGAAGAATCGCCTTGCCCGTGCTTGAAAAAACCTGAACAACTTTCTTTTTTCCTTCAATGCGCCAACGGTGCACGATGTGCACTCCATCATCCACTCCGATCCCGATGATCATCGGAAGCCCCATTATACTCACCACGGTCAGTTTAATCCCAAACAATCCCATCAGGCCCACCATCCAGAAAACACCTATGGTCAGAGGAATCATGGCCATGAGGGCATGTCCTGGCTTCCTGTAGTCCAGCCAAAGAACGAAGAACACCACGACAAGGGTGAGGAGAATCGCATTCCTTCCGTCTCTTCCGATGATCTCGATGAGGGCCCTGAACACTGGAGGCATCCCGGTGGCGTTTTCATCGACTCTTTCCAGGTCTTGGACGAAGCGTTTTAAAAACTCGGCATCCTTCCAGATGTTATCTGAGGGAAAGACCGTGATCAAAAAGCGTGATCTATCCGTATTGGAGTACCTGTCTAAAACCGTCGTGGGAAGATTCTCTATCTCTATAGGTTCCACTGAAGACATGCGAAGGACTGACCTCTTAAAATAAGGAGCAAAACTTTTCTGGTATTTATCAAGCCCAACCGCTGCCGTCCTTCTGTTTTTTCCTATGGTCCCGACGAGATCACGGATAAGACTTCGGGGTTGAGGATCTCCCGCTTCGCCCACGATCTCCGCACATTTCCTGTCCACCTTGTCCTGTCCGCCCAGGAAAGCCATGTCCTGAATCTCCATGATGTTCATCTCCAGCCGGTCAAGCTCCTGGAGGAATCCATTCAGACTGTCTGCTCTGAACACATCGAGATTTCGAGAGCTACGCATGGCCTCTCGTATCTCGTTGATCATGGGAACTCTTTTTTCCTGCTGCTCCATGGAAGGGAAATAGACTGAGATATCCTCTGTCATAGCCACTGAGCCCAGATCTTTGGTTTTTTGGGCAATGTCTCGCGACTCTTCCACACCATCGGCCAGCATCAGTGCGTAATCCATGCTCAGGTCGAACTTCTCGAGCACCACATCCTGAAGCGTGATGGACGGCAATCCTTGGGGCTCCAGGTTCATATAATTCTGGTCAAACTCGAGAGTGGAGGCAGAAAAGATAAACAGTGCTGTAACAACAAGAGACGCCAGGAGAGTGGCCAGGTAATGCCCGGAGAGATATCGCCCCAGGTTTCCAAGAGATTTGAAGGTGATGTCTTTGGCGACAAATTCCTTCCTCATCTTTCCTTTCTGTTTTCTCCTCTCGAACCGCCGCTCGCGCAGAACCAGAAGCGTAGGCAGAAAAAGGAATGTGGAGACGAGTATGGTCAGCAGACCCACACCGGTGACGATGCCCAGCTCCTTCATTCCCCGGGAACTGCTGATGCTCAAAGTCAGGAAGGCGATACTCGTCGTCAGTCCTCCGGTCAAAATCCCTTTCCCGCTTTTCAGAAAAGTATCCTCCATGGACACGCCGATCGTCTTCCCCAGTGAGCGTCCCTCTGTGAATCCGGAGATCATGTGGATTGAAAAATCGATTCCCAATCCGATCAGGATCACGGTCATCATGTAAGTCATGATATTCAAAGTGCCTATCAGGAGAGCTGCGGCTCCGACAGCCCAGATGATGCCAACAATCAAGTTGGAAAGGGCCAGGACTGGAGCCACCCACATCCTGAAGGAAAAAACCAGGAGGAAAAACACCGCCGCTAAGGCGATCAGAGTCGTATAGCCAATGCTCTTTTCCCCGTAAACCATTTCATCATGAGCGACCGGCATGAAGCCGGTGAGCCCGGCCTCCACACTCGGGTATCTCAGCAATATCTCATCGACCGTTTTTTGAACTGCATCCACTCCATCAATCAATTTGCCCATCTCCCACATCGTGAAGTTCGGAATGATGTTCATGACGAGAGCGGTCTTGTCGTAAGAGAGAATGTAAGGTTCGCCATAGAGGAGCTTGTCAACAGCCAGATGCGGGAGAGGCTGCGGACCCGTGGATTGACCATCCGAAGAAGTCCCATCCTCGACGAACTGATTCAAGGAGGTGACTAAACTTTGGATCCCATCCAGGAACAGGAAAGCGCCGTCTTCTTTCTCTCGTGTCGAAAGAGATTCTTCGCGACCGACATATTCCTTTTCCAGGCTGTTATTGATGTTCCTCAGCAAAGGGATAAGGTTGGGATCCGTGTAGACATCCTTCATATTCTCAAGGTCATCCGCTTTAACAAGCATCAGCCCGTGGTCCTTCACGAAATCCAGTTCCAACATATAATCCACTCGTTTGACATATGGAGTCTTGTCTTTGGGATCGATCGCTGCTTTTATCAGAGGAACAGCTTCCTCGGCAAAAGCTTTGATCCGATCTTCCCGGCCCTGAACGACCACAACAATACTCGTCGCGGAAACAAACTCATCGATGATTTC
>JASFPJ010000193.1:0-6431 GCA_050116035.1 Candidatus Aminicenantota bacterium
CACGACTTCAATATCAGAAGCTCTATCCAGTATTTTTAAAATGCCCGAAAGGATGAGGTCGGATGTGCAGTAGAGAAGAGTGCTGATTGTTTTCTCTTCTGGAGCTTTAGGGGCTATTTTTTTCGGAGTGGATTTTTTTTGGGGTGATCCCTTCGTTGATTTAGTGTTTTTCATTATCTTCTGATTTTAGAGATATGTTATAAAAACATAAAATCATTGTCAAGGTCAGATTGGGAGCAGGTAGCATTTCCAAATATCAATAAAAGCTGTTTTTAAGCTCAGGGATTTTAAAGTTCTTTTTTGGGAAGAGTAAAAGGGAGCCTAGCTCTTTCTTATAGTAATGGGATTAATTTTGTAGTTTTTGTTTAAACGGAGAATGATGAGTTGTTTTTTAATATTGTTTTGTTCGGCTTTAACAAAGCGGACATTCCCTGACATTTCAAGCTTCAGTTGATTTTCAAGGAATAAAGTCTTCGGAATATCCAAAGACATGTTTAATTTAGATCCGATGATGACCTTGGAGTCGAGTTTGAAAACGGCTTCTTGAGAACTTAAGGAGATAAGCTCTGTGTATTCTTGAAATTCATTTCCGACTGCATCGATTCCGTTAACCAGAGCTGGAAGAGTGAGCTCGAAACGTCGCTCTCGTTTTGTATCTTTGAAGGCACTTTGATAGGAAGGCCTATTGAGTGTTCTTTTGGTATCCATTTTAGGGTTCAAATGTGTCATTTAGGTTTCAGATTTTGTCATAGAGAATCAATTCGTTCAATCGCTTTTATGGATGAATTGTTGGGTGATTTTTTTAAATTTTTTCTCATCGAAAGAGGTTAGACGTGCGGTTAATTCCCCTTGGTTTCCATTTCTCTGTCATTAGAGTGAGGCAGAAATTAGGGGGTGGATTTAATCTTGTTTTGTGTTGTTTTTAGTATTCTAATGATAGGTTCAGAATGCCTCTTCCGACTATTTTAAATTGATCGACTATGCAGAAGATCAGATCTCATCTTGGGATAAAATGCGGGGAGTGTCTTCTTTTCAGGGCGTCGTTTTGACCTTTCTTGACAAAAAAATGAGGTGTATATAGAATGACCGAGAATTAAAATTGCGGAGAAAGAAGTGAGTCGCAACGAAAGATTTGTAAAGAAAATCACTCCAAAAAGTGTTGATTTTTCAAGATGGTATGTCGAGATCATTCAAAAAGCAGAACTGGCTGATTACGCTCCCATAAAAGGAATGATGATCATCCGGCCGTATGGTTTTGGAATCTGGGAGAACATCCAGAATTTGCTCGACAGACGGATTAAAGAATCTGGTCATTCGAATGCCTACTTTCCTCTTTTCATCCCTGAAGGATTCCTCCAGAAAGAAGCTGAGCATCTCGAGGGATTCGCGCCTGAAGTGGCCTGGGTCACTCATGGAGGAAATGAAGAATTGGAGGAGAGGCTAGCCGTACGGCCCACCTCTGAAGCAATCATTGGCAACATGTACTCTAAATGGATCAATTCATGGAGAGATTTGCCTGTTTTGATCAACCAATGGGCCAATATTGTCCGTTGGGAAAAAGTCACACGGCCGTTTTTAAGGACAACCGAATTCCTGTGGCAGGAAGGACATACAGCTCATGAAACGTCAGAGGAAGCGATAGATGAGACTTTGATGATTCTTTCCCTTTACAAGGAGTTTGTAGAGACAGAACTGGCAATTCCTGTGATTTCAGGCATGAAATCAGAGAGAGAGAAATTTGCCGGTGCGATGAAGACCTATGCGATCGAAGCGATGATGTCAGATGGAAAAGCGCTCCAGATGGGAACATCACATAACCTGGGGCAGCATTTTTCCAAGGTGTTTAACATCCGGTTTGAAGACCGGAAACAGAAATTGCAGTATGTGTGGCAGACTTCGTGGGGAGTGTCCACGCGCCTGGTTGGCGCTTTAGTTATGGCCCATGGCGATGATTCTGGCCTTAAAATTCCTCCCAGAGTCGCTCCCTTTCAAGTGGTTGTGATTCCTATCTCAATTGGTGACTGGAAAGAGAAAATCCTTCCAGCGGCGAGGAATATTGCTGATGATTTAAAAAAGAAAGGCGTCAGAGTCAGACTGGATGAAAGGGAGGAGTTCACGCCTGGCTGGAAGTTCTCGGAGTGGGAGATGAGAGGAGTTCCTCTGCGGATTGAGATTGGTCCGAAGGATATCGAGAAGAAACAGGTCGTTGCTGTTCGAAGAGATACAGGCAAAAAAGAGGCTTTGACTCAAGAGTCTTTAGGCAAAAAGGTGACAGAAATCCTTGGCCATATTCAGAAAAACATGTTCGAGATGGCCTTAGAGTTTCAGAGAGAAAACACCCACGAAGTGAATGATTATGAAGAATTCAAATCTGTTATCGAGTCCAAGAGAGGATTCATCATATCATTGTGGTGTGGCGATTCAGTTTGTGAAGAAAAAATAAAAGATGATACGATGGCCACCATTCGTGTAATTCCACTCGAACAGGAAAAGAAGAAAGATAGAGGAAAGTGTATGTGCTGCCAGAAGCCGGCAGAATACCTGGCTTATTTTGCCAGAGCGTATTGATAGATTTATATAAAGGAAACGAGAAAGAGTATAAGGAAGAAGGGGAAAGATCAAGGCTTGTTTTCCTCTTGTCTATTCCAGGGATCATGGGGTACCCAAACATCTTCACTAGTGACTTCGACCAAGAAGTTTATTCAAGATGAAAAATAATTTTTTAGAAAAAAGAGAAAGGATGGTTGATACTCAGATTGCAGCCAGAGGGGTGAAAGATGAAAAAGTTCTTGCCGCTATGAGGAAGGTCCCCCGCCATCTATTCGTTCCTGAAAACATGAAACTCTACGCCTACCAGGATGAGCCGCTCCTTATCGGAGAAGGTCAGACAATCTCACAGCCTTATATTGTGGCTTATATGTCAGAAGCTCTTCAACTCAGGGGCCATGAGCGGGTTTTGGAAGTGGGGACAGGTTCTGGCTACCAGGCGGCGATTTTAGCGGAAATCGTCAAAGAAGTTTTCAGCGTTGAACTTCTAAAATCCCTTTCTCTGCATGCGCAGGATATATTAAAAAATTTGAACTACAGAAATATTCATTTTAGGGTAGGAGATGGCACGCTGGGTTGGAAAGAGCATGCTCCTTATGACGCGATAATAGTGACCGCTGCACCCCCAAAGGTTCCCAAGGCTTTACAGGATCAGTTAACAACCGGAGGAAGAATGGTGATTCCAGTGGGCGCCGCTTTTCAGGAGTTGGTTCTTGTCACCAAAGAAAAAAGAAAATTCAAGAAAAAGAAACTTCTCCCGGTCCGGTTTGTGCCCTTGATTACAACGCATTAGATGATGAAATTGAGAGATGAGGTGAATAAGGTGGCCCATAGGCGTGGGAATGTCATTAAGGTAAGTCAACTTCTTTTTTTTAGCCTCATATTGCTTCAGAATCTGTGCACAGCTCAAACTCAAGGCAAAAGATTTATAAAGATGTTTTTTCCGGATGGTTACGCTATCACAGCCGAACTGGCTGTCACGGATGAGGAGAGACAACTGGGACTTATGCACCGCAAGAAAATCAATCCTGACCAGGGAATGCTTCTTGTTTTTGAACGGGCAAATTTTCATTCCATCTGGATGAAGAATATGAAGATTCCTCTGGATATCCTCTGGTTGGATAAAGAGAAAAGAATCGTTCATATCGAACGTGATGTCCCACCGTGTAAAGAGGATCCCTGTCCGACCTATACTTCTCGATTCCCAGCCATGTATGTTTTGGAGCTGAAGGCTGGTAGTGTGAATGAACACAAGTTAAAAATGTATGACCGTATTGATTTTGTTTTATAAAGGAACGTCCCCAAATATTATTTTTTGAAGCTCTTTGGCTGCATTCTGGGAGGCTGTCTTTTCGCCGAGAATTTTTTTTATCTTTCTGAAATGGCTTATCATTTCCGACCGTATCTCTTCAGATCCAAGAATCCTTTTTGACTCCTGAAAGACATTCTCTGGAGTGAAATACCGCTGAATCAGTTCAGGAATGATTCTTTTTCCAGCCAGGATGTTCACGATGCTAAAATTGTCTATGTGGGCCAACCGACGTCCGAGAGAATAGGTGATAGGAGAGATGCGGTAAAACGCCAGGAGAGGAGTTTCCAGTAGAGCTGCCTCCAGGTTTGCTGTCCCGCACGCTGAAAGGACCAGGTCGCTTGCGGCCATCGCTTCGTAGTGATTCTCGGTGAGGATGACTAAGTCGTCTGAAAAGCGAAGAGGAAAATCTGAGAGGAGTTTTTTATCAAGGCCTTCAGCCAGAAGAAGGAAGAAATGAGTGTCCCATTCGTTTTTTATTAAATAAAGCGCTTCAGTCAGAGCAGGTATATGATTTTTGATTTCACTCGTACGGCTTCCTGGGAGTAGAGCGATGACCTTTTTTTGAGGTTTCAAACCATATTTTTCCAGGAACTCTTGTCTGGTGAGTGTCGACCTGACTTTTTCCTGGAGGGGATGTCCAACAAAAACAGCCGGTATCTCAGACTCTTCATATATTTTTTCCTCAAAAGGGAAGATCACCATCATCTTTTCGATCGTTTTCTTTATGGTTTTGAGTCTCCCTTTCCGCCAGGCCCAGACAGTCGGGCTAATGTAGTAAAGGATCGGGATCGATTGTTTTTTAAGTTTTCTGGCAAGACGGAGATTAAAATCCGGAGAATCGATAAGAACCGATGCCACTGGCTGACGTCGCTTCACCTCATTTTTGATTCGATTGAAAATCCTTTTAATCCGGGGGAGATGAGTAAGAACCTCAAAACCTCCGACAACTCCAAGGTCGTTGACGGAAAAAAGGATTTCAACACCTTCTGTGGCCATGTGTTTTCCCCCTATTCCGAAAAAGGTGAATTCCGGATGGAGTTTTTTAAATTGACGGACGAGGTCCGCGCCGTATTTTTCTCCTGAATTTTCCCCGGCAATGATGAGAATGGAATCCATCAATCCTGTTCGTCTTCTCCATATATGACGATTTCTGGAAAACTGTCCGGATCCTGGCCGTAGAAAAATAACCATCTGTCGTAAGTTTCCTGCTCGAGATAGATCTTTATGGATGCTCTTGTGGATGAGCTGACAACGCCAATGATTTGAGGATTTTGGATTGACGAAAGAACGCTGAGAGGGGCAACCAGAACTTTTTGCACACTGCCGCCTTTTTTTGAAGATATTCCGGAATAAGGCAGGATGACATTCCATTCTCCATCTTGAGTCATGGGATCTTTGAACAGTTTACGGATGCATTTCTCTTCGACTAATTCATCGAAAGTTTTGGGGAAGCTTCCAGGATTTTTTGTCTGGAACAATCGAATAGCTTCGACATACTGTTTCCCCCTAAAAATCAGCTCTTCTTCTTTTTCTCGCTGAATCTGAGTTTCCCAGACAGGAACAGCCACAAGAAGCCCAATGCTCATCACAAATAGAGCAAATAAAAGGATGATCAGGGTGTAGCCGTTCTCTTCATTCATGGTTCCTATCAGTCAGATCCGATTAAACAAAAAATCACCACGTATTGTAGAGTGTTCCGTCCAGAGCTTTTTCGTTCGATCCGGAGAGAATATCCACGATTCCAATCTCAATATCGAATGTCATCAACTCGTCATCGGTTAGAGTCTGCTGCACTTCCACCCATGTTTGTGAAGATTTAGTCATGGGATCTATGGGGATGCTTCTCAGGTATTGTTCATCCACCAGGGTCTGGAGTGAGACAGGATATTTCCCCTTATCAGTGTAATACTGATTGATGAGTTTCCTCATCTGAAAGAGGTCTTCCTTCAAGATGACTTCCCTCGCTCTTTTAACAGAGGTGGTGTATTGGGGGAGGCCCAGGCCCACCAAAATTCCGATTAAAGTGAAGACGATTATGATTTCAATGAGAGTGAAGCCTCTTTCTTCATAATCTAGGTGTTTTCCTTTCATTTGCTTACCACTCCCTGTATTTAGTGCCGTCCAGCGCCGTCCCAATACTTTTTGTGTAGATGTCGTAGACATTCTCTCCACCCCAAACATCCGAATCTGCGTCATCTTGATAGGATCGCAATCCCCATTCAAAGGAATTTGTCATCGGGTCCTTAGGGATTCGCCTGAGAAATTTTACAATCCTTGTTCTTTCCTCATCTCCTTCTTCTCCTTGTTCCGTGACTTCGACTCCTTCGACTAGCGTTTCCAGGTCAGGGGGGTATCCTTCAGTATCTTCTTCAAATTCGATTTTCTGTTCATCAGCGAGTTTTTTATACGCATCGATGGCTTCCCTTATAAGTCTCAGATTTCTTTGCAGCTCGATTTCTTTTTCTCTTTTCACAGTAATCTTGGCTAAAGGAAAGATTGCAGAGGCCAGGAGAGCCAGGAGGGTCAGAGTGACCAGCATCTCGGTCAGGGTAAATCCTTTTTTATAAGCGAT
>JASFPJ010000194.1:0-6420 GCA_050116035.1 Candidatus Aminicenantota bacterium
CGTTCACTGGAGTTCTGTTGATGAAGTCCCGCAGATACCAGAGGATGGAACCGAACATCTGAAAATACAGAATCCAGAAGCAGGAATACACAACGATCAGCAGCATAAATCGAGAATTACTCAAGACAAGAAGAGCCTCTTTCAACACCTGGCGAACAGGTTTCGTGCTTTCAGGTCTTTCAGGGTCTCTATAGATGAATATTGTTGGCAGGAGCATCAAAAAACACCAGGCTGCAGACGATAAGAACACATACCGCCAATTGAATCCTTTGATATAACTGACCCAAAGAGGAGCCAGGAAAGCACCCAGATTGATGCTCCAATAGTAGACCCCGAATCCAAATCCGCTGTTTTCCTTTGTTGTGGTTCGGGCCACAGTCCCGGTAATAATGGGCTTGAAGAGGCCGCTTCCTGTAGCCATGATCAGGAGGAAAAGAAAAATCAACCCATAGGCGTCTGTATGGCCGGCCGCAAAATAACCTATAGTCAACAAAGAAAACGCCACAAGAAGCATCTTCCTGTAGCCCAAACGGTCAGCCAGAGCACCTCCGAAAATTGGCAGGATGTAGGTCAATGCATAAACAAAGCCCTGCAGAAGGCCGATCGATTGCTTCTCAAAGAAAAGATGGTCGGCTAAATACACTGCCAGGACTGCATTCAATCCGTAGTATGCCCCCCGTTCGAAAAGTTCCATCAAATTGGCCACCCAGAAGGTACGGGGAAAAGTGAAAAGAATATTCTTTTTCTTTACTTTTGCATTCATTGCTCACTCCTCAAAGCTTGGATTAAAAAAGCGAGTCTATATGAAGTTAAAAAGGAATGTATATTTTCGAACAAAAAAGGTCAAGTTTAATTCCCATACAGAGATCTATTCCCAGTCTCTGACTATGGCCACGACAAGCTCTGTCAAGGCTTCAAGGTCATGGCGGTGGATCTTTTCGATAAACGAGTGCGAATACACTCCCGGCCAGGAAAGAGGGATATCCGTGGCTCCTCCCGGGACAAAGACCGAGCCATCATTTCCACCTCTCGTGTTGCCCAGTTGAAAAGGGATGTTGTGGTTCTGGGCGATTTTCATGACCTTCTCCAGCTCGAATCGTGGAGCGATGTTACTGCTGTCAATGGCGCGGAGCACAGCCCCTTCTCCCAGAGCCGTCCGGGCAAATCTCTTTGAGTCAAGAGGCGCATCAGAAGAGACAAAGGTATCCACAGCAAAAACATAGTCCGGTTTGAGCGTTTGAGCGAGATGGGAGGCTCCGAACAAACCAATTTCCTCCTGCACATCCCAGGCAAAAGTGATTGTTTTCCCCTTTATCTTTGTCCAGTCGATTCCTGAAGCCGCGGCCAAAAGGGCGGCACATCCCGCCCGGTCATCCACTGCCCGTGTCGCGATCAAATCTGGAGAGAACTCAACAATTTTCTTTTTTATGGTTATCTGGTTTCCTTCCTTAATCCCCAGGCTTCGCGCCTCTTCCTCCGAAGACACGCCCAAATATATTTCGAAGTCACTTGTCCGGAAAGGCTTGGAAGCAGCTTCCCGGCTGAAATATTCCGGGCGAGGAGCGACCACTCCGTTAATAGGTCCTTTCTCCGTATAAATCACCACAGGACGCCCTTCATACATCGTCGAAATGAATCCTCCTCTTCCTCTGACTTTCAGAGTCCCTTCAGGTGTAATCTTTTCCACGACCAGCCCAATCTCATCTGTATGGGCGACGAACAAAAGATGGGGATGGCCTTCCCCGACAGTGAACCAAACATTCTCCATGTCATCTCTCTGAGACTCGACACCTGACGGAAAATGGGACTGGACAAAATCAGCCACTTGTCCTTCATGCCCGGATACTCCGGGAATCAAGATCAGATCTTTCAGCAGCTCCCACGAAGACATTGAATCGTTCTTTTGACACGAAACCACGGATAGAGATAGGCCTAGAGCCAATGCGAGTATCATGTGTTTTTTCTTCATCTTCACTCTCCTTCACTCAAAAGGCTGGAAAGCAACTTCTCCAAGGCCAGAATATCCCTTAAATCAAGCATTTCGACAGGAGTGGATGAAAACTTCACGGGAAAACCAAGAATCAGGACATCTGTCTCTCCGGATAAAAAAGGACTCATAAGCCGGGATTCAAAACCAGGAAAATCCTGGAGAGGGATTCCAATTTGCTCGGCTATCTCTTCAATCCTATCTCTGAGTTTTGAGCTGGCATTATCAGGATAAGACAGGACCGGCCCTTTTCCGAGGGAGATTTCGCTCTGGCCGGCTCTTTCAACAGGTATAGCCTCTATGATGAGAACATTTTCTGGATTGAGATTCATCTTTACCCTTAGAGCCCCCATGGCTGCCCTGGGCCTTGAACCACGTGCCAGGAATTTTGTTTGAGCCATCCAGATAAACGTTGTCTCCTGAGCCAGTTTCCCGGCTTCGATTTTCCCCGCCAGATACAGAAGAAGAGCTGAGGAAGTTTTGTTGCCCAGAGAAGAGCCAGCGATTCTATCTCCGGCAAGCCGGGTAAGCTCTGGAACCGGAGTCACCGCATCCAGCATCCTGACTCCTTTCTCTGTGACCTCACTTTTTGATCCAACCCCGATATCCAGAAAAGCCTGGTCAAGGGAAAAGCTCTGCAGTCTTTGTCTGCCTTCGCGTGAAAGGATATGGACAGACGGTATGGCCATCACACCAGAAACAGGGCCTTTCTCCGTCCATACCAGCAACGAATGCCCCACATGAAAGGAATCATAAATCTGATGAGGTGCAGGCACAACCCTATCCAGCAGGAGATATCCTTCTTCATTTATGCCGCTGACAATATAGCCCACCTCATCCATGCAGGCTAAGAGAGCAAGCGACTCTTTTCCTTTTCCAGCCGTCAAATACAGACTTCCCATGTTATCCTTTTCTGCTGACAGTCCTGGCGGTAGATACTGCTGGATCTTTCTCGCCATAAAGTGCTCATAGCCGGAGGGCGAGGGAACAGAAAAAATTTCTTCTAAAAGCGTACCAAACGAAATCTCTTCAGGATAAGTAAACCCGCTTAATAGGAAAAATAACAAAGGAATAACGATGACAAATCCCCTTCTTTTCATAAGGACCTCCTTCCTCAAACAAAATGAAGACGTCTGTATATTCTCAGTATTTAGGTAACACTTTTTGGATGTTATTGCGAACGGAGTGAAGCAATCTCGTAGAAAAATATGCATTCTTTCCATACGGGATTGCCACGCTTCGCTCGCAATGACACAGATGTGAGATTGCCACGCTTCGCTCGCAATGACACAGATGTGAGATTGCCACGCTTCGCTCGCAATGACACAGACGTGAGATTGCCACGCTTCGCTCGCAATGACACCTTTGCCTTAATATAACAAACAAAAAAGTTGCCAAATCAGTAAGCATAAGCAACCGTTCCCCAATGAGATACCTCATATCCACTTCATCGGATAGATATTAATTAAAAAAAATCTGAAGTCAGTTTACACTTTCTGTCTGTTTAGAATAACTTATTTATCTTAGGGGGGGTACCTTAAGGATTATCCCAAATTAAATGAAACAGCTACTTTAAAATTTCGAGAGCCCTATCGATGTCTGAAACATCCAGTATAACAGCCGTTGTGTTCCCTTTCTTACTGAGTGCTCCATAGCAGTATTCAATGTTGATCCCTTTATTCCCCAGCTTAGAGGCCACATCCGCCAGTGCACCGGGTCTGTTCTCGAGGTCCACTTTGAGAACATCCCTCGTCTCAGTTGTGTAGTCTGATTTATCGAGTACTTTCATCGCTTTATTCACGTTTTTCACGTAAAGTTTGGCTGTATCATGAAAGACTCCGATGGCTTCGATGTTGATTTTGTGTTCAGCCAGGTGGCTGCAGAGTTCACCAAGAGTAGAAGGGCGATTTTCAAGGACGACAAAAATCTCAGTGATTCTTTCCATTTTTTCCCCCATATTTTATTTAAAAGGGGCCCATCCCCTTTTTCGGGAACTGTCCCTTTTAATCCTCATATTAAAACTCGCTGCGGCCCACTTATATTAATCCATTTCTTTTTGAAATTCCAGAAAAAGACTGGAACACTCTCGCAATCTCTAATACGAAAAAGCAAGTCAAAATGATTCTCATCCCTCTCTTAACCGGGCATAAGCTTTTAAGTATTGAGCTCTAAAATACGCCTCTGCCTCGCTCATTCCTTTAAAAGTCCGCTCCTGTTTCTCAAATGACAGCTCTCCTTTGAGATCATCGATAGACGCGTATTTGTGCTGATCCATCCATTCTTCTATTCCTTTGAGAATGTCCTGAATGACCTTGAGCCCTTTCTGGTAAAAGAGAGTACACACTTGAACGGCAGATGCTCCTGCCAGAATCTGCTTGATCACATCTTCAGTCTGGTTCACACCGCCAGACGAAGCAAGGTCACAATCCACTCTTCTGGCTAAAAGCGCCACCCATTTCAAGGAATGAAAGAAATTCCCTCTGCCGATTATGTTTTTTGTCTTGAGATTTCGTGTATCGATATCCGGCTCAACGAACCAGTTAAAGAGCACGAGTGCATCGCATCCACCATCCACGAGCTTTTTCCCCATATTCGGAACCGAAGTGACCTGCGACATCAATTTCACAGAAACGGGGATGGATACCGCCTCCTTGACCGCTTTGAGAATCTGGACATGAGACTCCTCATATTTTGACCCGGGCGTATCCAGGTCGAGCGGGAGAAAATAAATATTGAGCTCCAGTCCGTCTGCTCCAGCTTCCTGGAGCTGCCTGGCATAGCTCGGCCACAGCTTCGGAGATTGACAGTTGATGCTGGCAATCACAGGAATATCCAGTTTGTTCTTCACTTCTTCAATTACACCACTGACTGTTTGAGGGGCATACTCCAGCAATCCGCCACTCCGAAAATAATCCATAGCTTCCGGGTAAATACTGTATTCCTGCTCAGATACTCCTTCCAGCTCCTGGAACTGCTCTTCAAAGATCGATTTCAGCACGACTGCTCCTGCACCCGCTTCATAACAGCGGAGTATTCCCTCAGAAGTCTTGGTCAAATCGCTACTGGATACGATTATCGGATTTCGGAGTTTCAATCCCATGTATGAAGTGGACAGGTCCGCCATTTATCTCTCCTTTATTTTTCTGGAATTTTGACAGGCTCGGGAAGAAGGAGGAGAGGCACCTGAAATTTCCTGAATGTGTTATTAAGTTCTTTCACGGACAGGCTCAGGTAATTGTTCACATCTGTTAAGGCTTTCTTGAACTCCCCTTCAAGTTCGCGCAAATAATCTTGTTGAGCTTTTGTTGGGAGTGCATTCACACCATCAATGGACCCAAAAAGGCGGCTCAACCTTCCTATCAGCCGAGGCCCTTCGCTCCAACGGGGTGTTCCCTCGGGCCTTGCCAGATAGTCCTGAAGAGAATCGATCTTCTTCAAATGAATCTCAATAGCCTCCATTACTTCCTTCGGTACATTTACCCCCTGCCTGCTCAAAGTCTCTTTCCTCTCTTCGATCTGTTTATTCAGCATATCCAGAGCCCGAAGACCATCATTCACGAATGACTGCATATCTATGAGCTGAGTTGAATATTGCTGTTGAATCTCCAGGTCATTCTGAGAAACACTGACAGTGGGATCAAGCCGGACTTCAAAAGGCTTTTCATAGGTGTTTAAACCCACTTTTAGTCGGGCTGTATACGTCCCGGGAAGAGCCAGAGGTCCACGCGGCCCCCTGGAAAAAAAGTCCTCTTCCACTCTCACCTGCCGGCGCAACCGCGGTCCTTCAAGGCGCAGGTCCCAAGCGATTCGGTGGATACCTCCTTCTCTGGGAATATTCTTGAGTGTCCGGATGACTCTTCCTGAGCTATCCACAATTTCAAGCTTCACTGGCACTTTCTTCGCAAGCGTCTCTTTAAGACTGTATGTTATAAATACCCCATAAGGAGGATTCGGACCTCTATACACTTTATCCCCTATTCCATAGCGTGTGGGTTTAGTGTTGAACCGGAGTGCGGGTCGAATGGAGAAAAGATGAGCTGTATTGGTGAGAATGTCGGGTGTGAGCTCCTGGAGAAATGACACATCATCAAAAATCCAGAGGCTTCTGCCGTGTGTCCCCAGGATGATGTCGTTTTCTCTTGGATGAATCAGGATGTCATGCACTGAGACAGTGGGGAGATTTTTCATGCGGAGACTGATCCAATGTTTTCCCTGAGTGAACGAGACAAAGAGACCCAGCTCTGTTCCCGCATAAATGATGTTTGGGTTCCTTGGGTCTTCCCTCACCACCCAGACATAGGCTTTCTCAGGGAGATTTCCTGTCACATTTGTCCATGTCCGTCCAAAATCAGTCGTTTTATACACAAATGGATGGAAATCATCCAGCATGTGCCGGTCAAAGGAACAATAAGCCACTCCAGCAGATATCCGGG
>JASFPJ010000195.1:0-6417 GCA_050116035.1 Candidatus Aminicenantota bacterium
CAGCTGAATATCCAGGACATAGATGGTTTTGCGGTGGCTGTTGGTCCCGGATCATTTACAGGAATCCGGATCGGATTGAGTACTGTTAAATCTTTTTCGTATGCCTCCGGGAAACCGGTGGCCGGAGTTTCTGCATTAAAGGCTCTGGCGGAGAAACTTCGACGTTCCCAGGCGCATCTCCTCTGCCCTGTTCTGGACGCGAAGAAAGGAGAGATTTATGCGGCTCTGTTTGAATCAAAGGGAGATAAACTATTTGAAGTGGTTCCCCAGGGAGCGTATTCTCCAGACTATTTCTTCTCTCTCCTCCCTTCTCACAGGATAGTTTCTTTTATCGGGAACGGAGTGGAGGCTTACAGGAAAAGGATTTTTGAGTATTTTAAGGATAAAGCGAGATTATCTCACCGCTCCCCCTTCATTGCCTATGAGATTGGGCGGCTGGGCTATGAGATTCTGAAGAAGAAAAAGGGAATGAGCGCGGCAGAACTTGAACCCCTGTATTTTCGAAAATCCCAAGCGGAGGAAAATCGTTAAAAAAGTCAAAATTCTCCCGGATTTCTTCTCCATGAGAAAGATGGAAGAAGATGACCTCCCTTCAGTTGTGAAGATTGAAAACCTTTCCTACCCCAATCCCTGGCGCGAAATGACTTTTCGAGGTGAAATCTACAACCAGCCCGTCTCTTTTCCTTTTGTCTTTGTCCATAAACACCAGAGAAAGATTATCGGATACATCATTTTCTGGTGCATGAAGGATCGAGCCCAAATCAACAATATCGCCGTTCACCCTGATTTCAGACGCATGGGGATTGCCGAGGCTGTGATGCGACAGGTTCTGGATCAGATTATGAAAGCGGGAGCAGGCCTTGTCACGCTGGAAGTCAGGCCGTCCAATGTTGCGGCGCGCTCACTGTATAACAAATTGGATTTTGAGGTTTTGGGGATAAAAGAGAACTATTACCACGATCCAGAGGAAGATGCCCTGGTGATGGGTAAATTTCTCAATTAATATTATCGAAACAATTCCTGCCTTATTAAAAACAATTCCTGTGTCATTGCAGGCGAAGAGTCGCCATCTCACTTCTGTGTCATTGCGAGCGAAGCGTGGCAATCTCATGTTTTTATCATTTTGAAAAATGTGATGACGTGGCAGTGTAATGTTATTGTCATTGCGAGCGAAGCGTGGCAATCTCATCCTTATGTCATTGCAAGGAACGAAGTGACGTGGCAATCTCATAAAAATGAAATGCACTTTGTCCCAGAAAATTACCCTATCCCCTTCAGTCGCTTGCTATGACAATTAAACAACACTCGTTATTTTTATATTAGTAATTCACTCTGATCAAGCATAAGCCTTTGGCCGGCGCTGTGGGGCTGGCCAGAGACCTTTTCTTTTTGCGGAAAAGTGTCTCAATCTGCTCTGGCAGCAGCTTTTCTTTTCCCACCTCAAGAAGAGTGCCGACCATGGTTCGAACCATGTACCTCAAGAATCCGTTGGCCTCGACCGTGTAGATGATTTCGTCACCTTTCTTTTTAATTTCAGAATGAGTAACTTTCCTGACGGGATCGAGCAGCCGGTTAGAGGAGAATGACGTGAAGTCCGCTTCTCGGATGAATAGAGGAGCGGCTTTTTTCATGAGTTGAAACATCAATGGGGAAGGCCAGTGAAGGACATACCGGATGATGAAGGGGCTGATGTTTGTTGAGTTGAATATTCGGTACTGGTAGATCTTTGATTTGGCCATTTTTCTCGCATGAAAATCTAAATCAATCCTTTCGAGCAAAGTCGCCCTGACATCCTGGGGCAGCAGTGAGTTGAGTGCCCGGAAGAGCTCCTCATCAGCCATGCGGATATTGGCTTTGAAATTAGCCACCTGCGCTTGAGCGTGCACACCGGCATCTGTCCGGCCCGCACCCGTGATATTGATTTTTTTCTGAGTGATTTTAGCCAGAGAGTCTTCAAGGATACCCTGGACTGTCCTTTTCTTGGGTTGGCGCTGCCAGCCGTGAAAATCCGTTCCATCATAGCTAAGAATGAGTTTGTAATTTTGCATTGTCATTATTTAGATGTTATCGCGAGCGAAGAGTCGCCATCTCACTTCTGTGTCATTGCGAGCGAATAGCCGCCATCTCACTTCTGTGTCATTGCGAGCGAATAGCCGCCATCTCACTTCTGTGTCATTGCGAGCGAAGCGTGGCAATCTCATACGAATATTTATTTATCCTCTCCTGCTCCTGGATTGATAGATCAAGAAGTCAGCGGAAAATAATCTTTCAAAGCTTCATCCACGGCCTCTTCTGGCGATTTGACCTGAATCACGCCCTCCACATCCCATGTTCCGATCCCGATGACTTTTTTTCCGTATATGCATCCATAGGCGATTTCACTCAGAGTTCCGTACTGGCCGTCGACAGCGATAAGGACGTCTGAGTTCATGGCGACAAGAGAATTCCGTCCGTATCCCAGTCCTGTGGCCACAGCGATATCCACATGGATATTCGCATCATCAGGGGAATTCCCGGGAAGGATTCCCATTGTGAATCCCCCGGCTTCTTTCGCCCCCCGGCAGGCTGCCTCCATAACTCCGCTGAGCCCTCCGCAGACGAGGATCGCTCCTTTTTCGGCGATCAACTGGCCGACTCGGAACGCATTCTGACGGGATTCTTTATCGGGTGAAGAGCCTCCGATAACGCCGATCCTGATTTTCTTCCTCATTTCCATCCTAAATATCATTTCTCCTTCATAGAATATAACTTTATTAGCACAGAGAGATTCTCATTTCAAACACAAAGACTTCACATAAACAAGATTTTATCCTTCTATCGGGCAGTGTATATGTCGTAGAGAGGAGTGACGTGACGTGGCAATCTCATGCTTGTTTCACTGCGAGCGAAGGGCGGTAATCTCATCCTTATGTCATTGCGAGCGAAGCGTGACAATCTCATGCTTGTGTCATTGCGAGCGAAGCGTGGCAATCTCATGCTTATGTCATTGCGAGGAACGAAGTGACATGGCAATCTCATGCTTGTGTCATTGCGAGCGAAGCGTGGCAATCTCATAAGAAAGAAATATTTTCTATAGTTTTATCCCCTTTCGTTGATAAAACCTCGCAAGTCCGTTCGTCTTTCAGGATAGCCGAAAATGCTGTTCAAGATTGCCAGTGCCTCCTTGATCGGGATCGATGCCTATCAAGTGGATGTGGAAGTCGATATTTCATACGGGATTCCTGGATTTGTGACCGTCGGACTACCGGATGCATCGGTGCGGGAGAGCAAAGAAAGGGTCAGAGCTGCATTGAAGAATTGTGGGTATGCGTTTCCCTCGCGAAAGATTATTATCAATTTGGCCCCGGCTGATCGGAGGAAAGAAGGATCGGCTTTTGACCTTCCGATTTCTCTCGGGCTCCTGGCCCATCTGGATCTCTTCCCTCCTGAAAACCTGTGCAACTATCTGTTTTTGGGGGAATTGGCGCTGGATGGAAGGCTCAAGCCCGGGAAAGGGATTCTCTCCTCCACTGTATTGGCCAGAGAGAAGGGATTTAAGGGGATAATCATCCCTAAAGAGAACGAAAAAGAAGCGGCCCTGGTCCCGGGTATCGATGTTTTCGGGATGGAAAATATTGTCAACGTTGTGGATCTCCTCAGTGGGATTGGGGAAATATCCCCCTGCAAGTATACTCTCCGGGAGCTTTTGCCGAAACCGGAATATGACGTTGATTTTCAGGAGATCCGGGGCCAACAGCATGTCAAGCGTGCCTTTGAGGTGGCGGCTGCAGGCGGTCATAACGTTCTGATGATCGGTCCGCCCGGTGCGGGGAAAACCATGATCACTCGAAGGCTTCCGACTATCCTGGCTCCGATGACGTTTGACGAAATCATTGAAGTGACCCAAATCTACAGCGCTTCGGGTCTCTTGAAGAATAAAGGGGCAGTGGGAGAGAGGCCTTTTCGGGCTCCCCACCATACGATTTCCGATGCCGGCTTGATTGGCGGAGGATTGATTCCGAAACCCGGCGAAGTCAGCCTGGCTCATCACGGTGTTCTGTTCCTGGATGAGCTGCCGGAGTTCAAGAGACGGGTCCTGGAGGATTTGAGACAGCCTGTTGAGGAAGGGACGGTGACTGTCACGCGGTCTTCGATGTCTGTGACCTTTCCCTCTGCTTTTATGCTCGTGGCGGCTATGAATCCCTGTGAAGATGCGTTTGGCGGTCTTCTGTCTTCTGAGTACGACTGCACGGATACCCAAAAAAGCCGCTATTACTCAAAAATATCCGGACCCCTTTTGGACCGCATCGATATTCAAATCGAGGTTCCCCGTGTGGAATTCAAAGACATGGTTTCCAGAGATAAAG
Source organism: Candidatus Aminicenantota bacterium (assembly GCA_050116035.1). Taxonomy (GTDB): domain Bacteria; phylum Acidobacteriota; class Aminicenantia; order Aminicenantales; family Aminicenantaceae; genus SOIA01. The sequence continues at coordinate 4,347 of JASFPJ010000195.1, forward strand.
GAGAAACCTCGGCTGAGATAAGAAAAAGAATCGTCAAAGCCAGGAAGAGACAGCTTCTGAGGTTGAAAGGAAAAAAAATCTACTGCAATGCTCAAATGAGCAGCAGAGAAGTGAAAAAGTTCTGTCGGGTGGATGAGGAAGGGAAGGAGCTATTGGAGATGGCTGTGAACCGCCTGGGATTCAGTGCCAGGGCATACACGCGGGTGCTCAAGGTGGCGCGGACAATCGCCGACTTGTGTGCAGAAGAGAGAGTCGGCCCTGTCCATATTTCCGAGGCTATCCAGTACCGAATGCTTGACAAGCATTTTTAGCTGAGTTTTTTATTTAGAGATATTTTTGCTATTTTTGAAGAAGATATATCTTATCGGGAGTCATTCTTTTCCATGATTTTCTTTTTCCATTCATTATACTTCTGAAGAGAGTATTGAATTGCAAATCCGGGCTCTCTGAGAAACCGCTCAATGATAGCTGGAAGAGACTCTCGCTTTGAATCAAGGTGAATATCATAGTATCCGCTGGCTTTAAGGATAAAAGAGCGATCCAGACCATACAGTCGAGGGGGAGAGTTAAAAGTGAGTTCAGCCGAATCTCCTATATTGGGCATGATGAGGAAATGGTTATCTTTTTTGGCTAAGATCTCTCTTAGATCTTGGCCTTCATGGTCGATAGCTTCGGCTGCGTCAATTTCTTTGATTTGAATTGGTAGGTCTTCTGCATAATCAACAGCAAGATAATTGATCATCCAAAAAGTAGCTGGAGGAGTGAGTTTGATTTTGAGAGTCTCACCCGGGACATCACTGATGTCGAGCGGATACACTTTATCCTCAGAAATAAAAGGACCGCCTCCGAATATCATTCCCTTGGATTTCCACCCATCCTCAGTCTCTACCCTAATATGGAGTGAATAGAGTTCTTCCCGAAGGGTTAAGTTCATAATGTTAAAAAACGCGTCTCCCAGGCTATTCACTTCGTTATAGTATTCACGAATCTTAGGGCCATATAATTCCAGATATTGCTTTAGCATTTGAGAGCCCCATAAAGTGTTGCAGGCATTCACCAAGAGCTTTGTCTGTTTAGCTGCGTTAGGCTTTGGGAACTCGAAGATGAGTTCATCCTTCAGATCTTCTTTTATCTCCGCGTTTTTCTCATCGGTCTGAGTCTGCCAGTATATCCAGTCTTTTTTAGAAATATAAGGCGTAAGGTCTCGCCCTTTTCCATCATATGCTAGAGCTGGAATCTCCGGCAGAGAGATCGTGTGGATATCGCCATTAATACCTGGAGCAACTTGTACTCCTTCAGGATGGTCAATAACTAATAGTTTTATCTCGTCTGTATGTTGAGTCTCGTTCACTTCATTGGTGATCATAATCTTATACTGGCCGTTGACTTCTTTGAGATGTTCGAGGCCGCACCATTCGGTTCTCTTCAGCCCCCGGCATACTGCTCCTCCGTAAGGCTCGGCATCAAAAATGTATCTCACCCCATTGAAAGAATAAATGAAAGGGCAGGATTCTTTAGTCAGTGCAATGATTAGGAATACTGCACCTAATACGGCTGCAACAGATAATGCCACGGCCCCCACCGAGGTCACGAATGACATGCCAGGATCAACTCTTCTTATCCAAGCCAGTTCGACTTCCGAGAGGGGGATAGAGATTGATTCATAGAAAGAAATGATAACTCTATCTTCTAATTCCTGAAAATCGGTCCGATCGATGATTGATGCTGGAGGGGGGTACTTTTTTCCATCATTGGTTATGATTTCATAAGTTCTTCCTTCAGAATTAACTTTGATTTCTTGAATATCATCTCGTTTTATTTCTAATTCTTTCTTGCCTGGACCCATAATTCTGCCTTGCAAGATTTCACCTGGCCAGTCTTTTGGGAATTCGATGTATTCTCCTGAAGTTTTCATCACAGCTAGTATTTCGACTCTGTCCCCTTCCAACCGTGATTCCGGCGTTAGTTTTTCTTTTGTAGTTTTATGAACTGTACATGATAGAGAAAAACTTATAAAAGCTATGATAGTAACTAAAGAAACTATTTTTTTTCCCATGGCATTTCCTCCGAT
>JASFPJ010000196.1:0-6393 GCA_050116035.1 Candidatus Aminicenantota bacterium
CAACGAGATTGCCACGCTTCGCTCGCAATGACAGGTTAATGAGATAGTCGTGCTTCGTTCACAATGACACTTTACCCTTCACTATCATTACTAAAAGAGTCAATAATCACTACTAAAAGAATCACCTATTCTCTGCCACCAGAGTTACCTAATTACTGAGCACAAACAACCGTACCCAACTTTTACGCAGATTGAAGAGGAAGAATGAAGAAAAAGGAGAAAAATGCAGAAATTGGGGACTGTTCCCAATTTATTTATGTCCCCAATTTTATTTTATGACTTTGAGGACGCGGCCCAACCGAGCCTTAACGACAAAACTCACGAATTTTTTTAATCGTTCTCTGAGACTGGTCTTCTGATACGCATTCTTTTCGGCTCTGTAAGAAAAATAGATGATCCAGGGTCGTCCCTTTATATTCTTCAACGGCAAAAAGCGCCAGTACCGGCTGTCGTATGAGTTATCCCGGTTGTCTCCCATGACAAAACACTGACCTTTAGGCACAACGACAGGGCCGTAATTCTCTTTGATGGCATCATTATAATAGTAATAATTATTCTCCTGGTCACGAATATCACTGATGATGTGAATCTTATACTCTTCAGGGATGGGCTCATCATTGATGTAAACCTGTTTATTCTTGACCTCGATTTTTTCGCCTTCCACGGCAATGACTCTTTTGACGAAATCTTTCTCCAGCTCTCCTGGAAATTTAAAAACGACTATATCCCCTCTTTCTACGTTCTTTCTGGGAACAAACATTCCTTCCAGCGGTAAAATCGGGTCCGCGTAAGCGAATTTGTTCACAAGGAGAAAATCGCCCACAAGCAAGGTGGGCTCCATGGAACCTGTGGGAATCTGAAAAGCCTGAACGACAAAAGTCATGACAAAGAAAACGAAAACAGCTGTTTCGGCGATGAGCTCGAAGAACTCCCGAAAACCGCTCTTCGCTCGCTTTTTACCTACTTCGACAGGGCCCTCAGGTTGGACTTTCTTTTCTTCACTCTTCTCTTCTTTCATTTCAAATGGCTCTCACTTTATATAACGAATGAAATACTCAAAACGACCAAAAAAATAAAATTCATCAAAATTGTGTTCTTCACAGCCGGCAAAAATCCGGGCCAGTTTTCCAGGTTGGCTCTTCCAATTTTAAACACAAGAAAAGGCAGCGGAAATGTAATCAGCACCATCAAAGACCAGAACGGCCAGCCGTTGAAAAATATGCCGGCCAAGACCACAAAATAGCAGATCATGGCCAGAAACAGATAGATCATCAAACTCTTCTTGAATCCAAAGAGAATAACCCAGGTTTTTCTTCCGGTCAAAGAATCCGCCTCTTTATCCGCAAACTCATTGATCAATAAAACCAGTGTGGTTAAAATTCCGGAAGGGACAGCCACGATAAAAGGCCAGAGCGAAGACAGGCTTTCAGCCTGGACATAATAAGCGCCCAGAACCATTAAAGGTCCCCAGGCAAGAAATATAGCGATTTCCCCCAGTCCTTTGTTGACCAGCCGGGCCGGAAAACCGTTGTAGCTGAACACAAAAAAGACTGCGGCCAAGCCAATGAATAAGATGATGTTTCCCTCTGATACAGCATTGAGATAGAGCCCTATCGTTGAGCCCAATACAGCAAAAACCAGCGAAACAGCCAATGCCTCACCAGGTTTGACAAAGCCGTCCAAAACCATTCGGCTTCCCCCTGAAAAAGGAACCAGGGCATTCTTGTTTGACGCATCATTCCCGCTTTTGAAGTCAAAATAATCGTTTGCTACGTTGCAGCTGATATGAAGGAAACAGGCACCCAGGAAAACTAAAATGAAGTGAAAGAGATTGAACTGTCCTGCGTGCCACCAGGCAAAAGCTGTGCCTAAAAACACAGCTCCTGCACTCACAGTTAAAAAGGGAAGTCGCAGAAGAAGTAGAATCGCTTTTGACTTTTTCATCGTATTCGCCGCTGCAACCTATTATTTTATTCGAATAGTTATTTTATATTTTTCCTGGCTAAATAATCAAGAGAAATAAATCGCGAGCGCCCTATCAAAAAAAGAGAATTAATTTATAACTTATTTATTTTGATACTGTTATAAATGATCATGTAGTGAAAATGAATCGGATACATGGAAAAAGACGTGTTTTTTGCCTCACCCCTTCATCTCGCCTTTCCCGTGTGTTTATATTATACTGATTTCATGAACTTCACTCTTTTCGGGTATCCAAAAACCGGAAAAACCACATTGTTCAACCTCCTCACAGGCGCTAAAATTGAGGTGAAATCCTATGAAGATGGAAAAAAAGAACTTAACCAGAGAACCTGTCCTGTTCCGGACTCCCGACTCGAAAAAATATGGGCTCTTTATCCTGAAAAAAATAAAATTCCTACGGCAGTTGATTTTGTCGACCTGGCCGGGATAGCCTTCGGAGAGGTTAAAAGCAGCGCCTATCTCAGCACTCTCCGTCTGGCTGACGGACTCACTCACGTTGTTAGAGAATTCCAGGATGAGCAGATTCCTCATCCCATAGGAAAAATAAGCCCTGAAGAGGACATCCTTTCCATGGAGGAGGAACTCATACTGGCTGATCTGATGTCTGTAGAATCCAGGCTGGAAAAACTGGATAAGGAACTGAAGCGGTCGAAAACTCCTGAAGGAGAAAAAGAAAAAGAACTCCTGGAAATCCTGCGTTCTCATCTAGAGGAAGGGAAAGGGATTCGAGAGATGGAGCTTTCCTCTCAAGAGGAAAAAGCCATCAGCAGCTTCGCCTTCCTCAGCCAGAAAAGGCTTCTCCATATGGTGAATGTCGATGAAAAGGATATCCCGCTGATTGAAAACCCGGATAAGTTTACGGCTTCCCCAAAAAAAGGAATCGCTGTCCAGGCTTTCTGCGGGAAAATCGAAATGGAAATCCTGGAATTAGAAAATGAGGAAAAGGAGATGTTCCTCACCGAGTACGGCTTAAAGGAGTTGAGTGGGCCTAAATTCCTCAAATCTTCTTATGACCTTCTCAAAGTAATCACTTTCTTCACGATCGGCAAGGACGAAGTGAAAGCCTGGACCATCCCGGAAAACACAACCGCATTAAAAGCCGCAGGATCGATCCATACTGACATAGAAAAAGGATTCGTACGTGCCGAGGTCATCCCCTGGGAAGAACTTCTCCAACACGGCTCTTTCCAGGCTGCCAGAGAAAAGGCAGCCGTGCGTCTCGAGGGTAAGGATTACAGTGTCCTGGATGGAGATGTGATATATTTCCGTTTTGCCAAATGACGGGGTCAGGGCTCGACATTAGACATTGTGCGGTCAGGACTTATGCTATCTTATTAGATTCGTTTGAAGTGACGCTTGAAAGAAGTCAGACATTAGAAGATGTTAGACAACCTTGCGGCGGCTAACTCTAATAAAATGTCTAATGTCGAGCCCTGACCCCTTACAGAGAAAATGAAAAAGATATTCGAGATCACAGCATCAGACAGCCGCTCCTCGGCAAGAACAGGGATCATCCATACGTCCCACGGCTCCATCGAAACTCCTGCGTTTGCTCCTGTGGGAAGCCAGGGAACTATCAAAGGACTTCCTCATAGCCTTCTTCAAACACTGGGCGCTCAGCTGATGCTCGTGAATTCCTACCATCTTTTCCTCAGGCCAGGGCTGGAAACAATAAGTCAAATGGGAGGCATTCACTCTTTCATATCCTGGGACAGACCGATTCTCTCAGACAGTGGAGGCTTCCAGATCTACAGCCTCTCCCCTTTGGTCAAGGTGAAAAAAAAGGGTGTGGAATTCACATCACATCTCGACGGGACAAAAATTTCCCTTTCCCCTGAGGATGTGGTGGATATTCAAATCAAACTGGGCTCGGATATCATCATGAACCTGGATCACTTCCTTCCCTTCCCTGCGTCCAAAGAAAAAATGAAAGAAGCTGTCAGTCTGACCTCTCATTGGGCCAAGCGGTCCAAAGCTCATTTTTCCACGCAGAACTCCTCCCAGCTTCTCTGGGGAATCACTCAAGGAAGTGTGCACTGGGACCTGAGAAAGAAGAGCACAGAGGATTTACTGGATATCGATTTTAGCGGATACGCTCTGGGAGGCCTCGGGCTGGGAGAGCCAAAATCACAACTTATGGAAATCATCGAAAAATCCGACTCCCTGCTCCCAAAGAAAAGCCCCCGCTATCTCATGGGCATTGGCTACATCAGCGACATCCTGGAGGCTGTTGAAAGAGGGATTGACCTTTTTGACTGCGTGCTTCCCACAAGAAATGCGCGGAATGGAACCCTCTTCACGAGTAAAGGGAAAATGGCCATCAAAAACGTCAAATATGCCCAGGACCAGAGGCCTGTGGATGAAGCCTGTTCCTGCTACACGTGCCAGAATTTTTCCCGCGCTTACCTGCGCCATCTTTACGAACGACAGGAGATTAGTTCGGCCATACTCAACACGATCCACAACCTCTACTTTTACCTTGACATCTTCCGTAAAATTAGGCAATCTATTCAATTAAATTCGTATAGTCGTATAAAAAGTACTATAATAAACAAAGAGGAAGAAATTTAATGATATTTTCAGCATTATTTGCATTTTCGCTCCAGGCTCAACCCGCGGCTCGCCCCCAAGGAAGCTTTTTAACAGCCATGATTCCCTTTATCCTCGTCTTTGTTATTTTCTACTTTCTCCTCATCAGGCCCCAGCGCATGAAACAGAAAAAGCACCAGGAAATGGTCGAACAGCTTAATCCCGGAGATAAAGTCATCACGGCAGGCGGAATCCATGGGACCGTCATGGGAGTTCAGAAAGACAAGATAGAATTGAAAGTGGCCTCCAACGTCAAAGTAGACATTGCTAAAAATTCCATTGCTGTTATCCTGACACCCAAACAAAAAGAAAAGTAAATTTCTCGTTGATTTAATAATCGAGAATAGACATAATTCACTCTTCTATTCCAAATGGACAGTATAGAAGTATAAAAACTGTAAGATGAGAAAAGACCTCCGCTGGAAAAGCATCCTGGTTTTAGCGGTCATAGTCTTAGCTGTTTTTCTGGCCTATCCCCCTGGCGAAAAAATTCATCTGGGGCTCGATTTAGAGGGGGGGATGCATCTTGTCCTGGAAGTCATCACGGAAGATGCGCTCAGTATAGAAACAAGCCAGGAAATCCTTCGACTCGAAGCTGAGCTGAAGGATGAAAATCTAACTTACACGACCGTCTCAAAAGACGGAATCAGTCAGTTTTCCATCCTGGAAATCAACCTGGACCAGGAAAATGAAATCAGGGATATCCTGGACGAAAAATTCAGAGATTGGGATTATTCCATCATAGGCAATACCGTATCCGTCTCATTGAAGTCTGGCGCTGTCAACTATTTAAGAGATCTATCGGTCAGACAGGCCAGGGAGACCATCCAGAACCGGGTTGATGAACTCGGATTGGCTGAGCCGACCATTCAAAGGCAGGGCACGGGCAACAGGATTATTGTGGAGCTTCCCGGAGTCGAGAATCCGGATAGGATCAAGAACATCATCAAAACAACTGCCCTTTTAGAATGGCGACTGGTGCTCGGAGGGCCGGCTCCTGATAGAGAAACTCTGCTTCAGGATTTAGGAGGCGAGGTTCCCCCAGATGCCGAAATCCTCAGAGGAGACCCGCAACGAACAGAAGGCGGCTACTATCTCGTGAGCAAGATCGCTCCGGTCACGGGAAAAGACTTGATCAATGCCCGCCGGTCGACGGATGAATGGAACAATCCAGCTGTTTTATTCACGCTGAATGCAGAGGCGGGGAGAAGATTCTATGACTTCACATCTGAAAACCTGAATAAAAACCTCAGTATCATTCTGGATGGAAAGATTCAGGAAGTGGCCGTCATCCGGGACAGGATTCCGGATAGAGGGATCATCCACGGCACATACACAATCGAAGAGGCGGACGACCTGGCCCTTATTCTCAGAGCTGGCCCACTTCCCGCATCAGTCAGATACTTGGAAGAAAGGTCGATCGGCCCTTCTCTCGGAAAAGACTCCATCCGAAAAGGTCTGTCTGCAATGGCCATAGCCCTTGTTCTTGTCATTCTCTTCATGATCTTCTATTACCGTTTTTCCGGTTTCAATGCGGTTACAGCTCTTGTGCTGAACGTTCTCATCCTGGCGGGAATACTTGGCTACCTTGGAGAGAATGCGGTCCTGACACTGCCCGGTATTGCAGGAATCATTCTGACTATAGGTATGGCGGTGGACGCCAATGTCCTGGTTTTTGAACGAATACGAGAAGAACTGACTTCGGGGAAGAGTGTGTTGAGCTCGATCACATCCGGTTTTGCCCGGGCATTCAGAACTATCCTGGATGCCAACGTCACGACGATTATTGCCGCCATCTTCCTCTTCCAGTTTGGAACCGGC
>JASFPJ010000197.1:0-6375 GCA_050116035.1 Candidatus Aminicenantota bacterium
TTCTAACTTGTTTAATTTTAACAAGTTACAATTCAATTTATTAAAACCATAAAAAATTTATCCTCTTCTATTGATTCGCATGTCTTAATATTATTTTCTGTTCTATTTTCACTCATACCGGAGTGATTTCACAGGATTGGCCGATGCGGCCTTTATGGACTGGAAGCAAACGGTGAGAATTGCGATAACGAACGCAATCAATCCCGAGAATATAAAAGTCACTAAACCGATCTCTGTGCGATAGGCGAAACTTTTCAACCATCCTGTCATCACAAAGTAGGCCACAGGCCAGGCTATGACATTGGCCAAAACAACCATCATGACGAATTCTTTGGATAACAGCCGAACAACACTGCCCATGGATGCTCCCAAAACTCTGCGGATTCCTATTTCTTTGGTCCTCTGTTCGGCTGTAAAGGATATCAATCCGAATAGGCCGAAGCAGGAAATGGAAATCGCCAGGAACGTAAAGATCCTGAGAATCATTTCCAAACGCTGTTCAGACCTGTACATGGCATCGATGGTGCCATCTAAGAATTGGAATTCAAAAGGGTACTCAGGGATGGCTCTCTCCCATATTTTTTCTATGGAGGCAATGGTTCGAGAGATATTGTCTGCACTTATTCGGACAAAAACATAATTTCGGTACATCCAGTACTGATAAGGCACCAGATGAAGCACCAGAGGCCTTATTTTGTTGCGGAGAGGAGCAAAATGAAAATCTTTGACCACACCAATGATTTTTCCCGTTTTATCCAGTAAACGAAATCTTTTTCCCACTGGAGATTCTAGCCCGGTGGCTTTGACCGCCGCTTCATTCAGGATGAAGTTTTGGGAGTCGGATGGGAATTCATCGGACAAGAATCGCCCCTCGGTCATCTCCAATTGAAATGTTTTAAAAAAATGAGAGTCCACAGCCATATGGTTCATCGAGACTTGATATTCCGGGTCTTTTCCTTCCCAGTCCAGTTGACCAAATTCATCTCCCATCCTCCCAAAGGGCAAACATGTGGCCGTCGCCACCTTCAGTATATTCGGATTTTGGGAGAGTTCGTTTTTAAGCGTTTTGTATTTCAGCCATACTTTTTGCGCATCATACCGCTCCCAGAGATTGCCTTCACCTCGCAGTTGCATATAGATGAGGTAGTTTTTGTCAAAACCCAGTTCCCGGTTTTTGATAAAGTTCATCTGCCTGTACACCGTCGTTGTGCTGATGATGAGTCCGATCGTTAGAATAAACTGGAAAACGACAAGACCTTTTCGCAGGGATGCGGTGCGCGAGCCGAATTTCTTGCCGAATAAAGTTCCCTTCAATATCCGGTTTGGCTCAAAGGAAGAGAGGAACAAGGCTGGATAACTCCCGGAGAGAACTCCGGTCACCAAAGTTATGGCTAATATGCCGAGAAACAGGAACTTAATCTGTGTCAGATTCATGTTCAGTTCTTTGCCTGATATCTGGTTAAAAACCGGGAGAAACAGGGCAACGAGGAGAATGGATATCAACAGCCCAAAAAACGCGAATAAAACGGATTCACTCAAAAACTGCTTCGAAATATTGCTCTTTTTTGCCCCGATGACTTTGCGTAATCCGATTTCCTTGGCCCGTGTTCCAGCTCGGGCCGTGGCCAGGTTCATGTAATTGATGCAGGCAATGATCAAGATCAACAGAGCAAGGGTTGAAAAGAAAGATAGCGAACGAATGGCGCCTTCTCCCTGCAACCCATACATGCGAATGTCTGTAAGAGGTTGGAGATAATATCGAGATTCTTCAGAGTCTTTGGTTTTGATCCATTCTTCCAGCTTTGAGTTCACTTGCTCGAAGGATGTGTTCGGCTGGAGCAAAACGTAGGTGCCGTACAACCATCCTGACCAATGGGTGCGGGCCCCCATGGCCACCGCCCGATCGATCGATGCGACAAATCCGAATTGAAGATGGGAATTTCTGGGAATATTTTCAATGACACCTGTTACCGTATAATCATTCTGATTCTGTGTCTGGATTGTTTTTCCTATGGGCTCCTGGCTGCCGAAATATTTTAAAGCCATGTCTTGTGTGATAACAATCGAGGAGGGAGAAGATAAAGCTGTGTTGGGATTTCCTTGAATAAAAGGAAATGTGAAAATCTTAAACAGAGAGGGATCGGCAAAGTAGAAATTAACTTCATAATATTTTTTTTCTCCATGGGCGACCAACAATCTTCTTGTCGGCAGGAGCCGCACAAACTCTTTGACTTCAGGGATTTCTTCTTTCATGGCCGGACCCAGAGGATAGGCTGTGCCTCGCGTGATTTGAGGAACAGGGCCATAATTCAGGTCATTAACAACGCGGTATATATTTTCAGTTTGCTCATGAAAACGATCATACCGGATCTCATCATTGACCCACAAAAGGATGAGGACACAGCAGGCCATCCCGAGGGCCAGCCCCGAGATATTGATAAACGAATAAATTTTGTGTCTTTTAAGATGTCTCAAGGCAATGGTTAGATAATTTTTGAACATGGCTGCACTCCACCAAACATAAAATGTGATTCCTGCCCAGATCGATTTCACGATCTGAATCCAATACCAGGTATGAGCCCTGAATTTTCCTCTTGTTTGAGCGATTTCTGTGTACAGCTCTTCATAATCGCCGGCAACAGATTCGCATTCCCCTTTCGGAAGAAATATCTTGAGCAGTTTCTCGCCGAGAAGGGGAGGAGCATCTTTTTTATTTTTCATATTTCTTGTTTTATGCTTTTTTGAGGGCAGGGAATTTGGCCCAGAGGGTGTCATGCTCCTTTTTGATTGTCTTGAGGGTTTTAAGTCCCAATTTTGAGATGCGGTAAATCTTTTTGCTTCTTCCCCCTCTTTTAGCCGTTGCCTCCCCCATGCGGGACTCGACAAGTCCTTCTTTCTCCAGTTTCATCAAGGGCTTGTGTATTGCGCCCACTGACCAGTCAGTCTCCATGATTTTGGATAAATAGTTTTTTATGGCCAGGAGGTAGGCGGACTCTTTGAGGTTCCAGATGGCGATGAGAATCTGTTCTTCTCTTTTTGATATTGTTTTCATGGCACTCTCCAAAATCCGATATCATAGTAAAAAGTAAAACAAATTATGTCAAAAGTCAATGATTATTTGGAAAAAAGTAAAACAAATAAAATGCGAACACCCGCAGTACGGAACGAATTAACTTCAAAAAGATGGGCGTTCTGGAAAGTATCATTGGCGGTAGCTCCATTCTTATCTGTCTTTCTTTGCTAGAGGGGCAGCTTCGAGCATCCTTGCGAAGAAGAAAGCGTAAAGATTTTTTTTCAGGATTTATGCAACCTTTTTTACGTGATTTACGTATTACTATATGTGTATATTACGTAAAACCTGATTCAGGCTTTGAATTTTATGGTGTAAATTTTATCCAGGAAAAAGACCATGAAAGAGCTTACAATATTGGAGCAGATGATATTGGCGGCCATCATCGCCCTCAAAGAAGATGCCTACGGCGTTTCCATCCGGAAAAGAGTCGAAAAACTGAGAGGAAAGAAGTTGATGTATGGAACTCTGTACAATGCTCTCGACCAGCTTTTACGCAAAGGGTATGTCACAAAGACAAAAGGAACCACATCCTCTTCAAGAGGGGGGCGGCCAAGGATTTACTATGCCCTGACTTCTGACGGGATGCGTGCGCTCCAGGACTCTTACAATTTGCAGCGCGCTATCTGGGAAAGTCTCTCTGAATTCCGTGGGAACTAAAGATTATGGATAAATTTAAGGGACATCCGCCGAAATTGGGTCAGAAATTGCTTTCCTTTCTCGGCCACTACGAATGGAAATACTCTGTTTCCGGTGATTGCGGCGAGGAGTTTAGAGAGCGTGTGAAGGAGAACGGAAGGTGCCGGGCTCTCTTGTGGTACTGGGAGCAGGTCGTCTATGCGCTTGCCGCCTATTCCAAAATATCTACATCAGTAGGAGGGACTATGTTTAGAAACTATATCAGAATCACATGGAGAAACATCAAAAATAATAAAATCTATTCTTTCATCAACATCATGGGTTTGGCCGTTGGTATGGCCTGCTGCATTCTGATTCTCCTGTGGATTCAGGATGAACTTAGCTTTGAAAAATTCCACGAAAACTACAGCGACATCTACAGGACCATTCCTGAACTTCAAGGGAGGAAATATTTTTCTAATCCTTTAGCACTAGCCGGAGTTTTTAAAGAGCAGTATCCGGAAGTCCGGCAGATCACAAGATTTTGCATGAGGTTTTGGCTCATGAAACATGGGAATAAAATCTATGAAGAGAGAGGCGCCCTGGTGGATGATGACTTTTTGAAGATTTTCACATTTCCGCTCATTCAAGGAACACCGGAGACCATATTTGCCAGCCGGGATTCTATCGTATTGACAGAAAGGGCTGCCGCCAAATATTTTGGTACCCAGGATCCGATCGGCAAATCTTTATTGATTAACAACAGAACAGCACTAGTCGTGACAGGCGTCTTGAAAGATATCCCTCTGAATTCACATTTGCAGTTTGATTTTCTCGCTTCGATGAGACTCATGGGCGAGAGGGAACATACCAGTTGGTCTTATGAAGCCAGAACTTATGCGCTTTTAGAAAAAAACGTCTCCATACAGGACTTTGCAGATAAGATTTCTGGATTTGTCATGGAACATGATAAAAGAACAAAACAGAAAGTTGTTCTTCACATCCAACCTCTTTCCAAGGTCCATCTCTACTCGTTAAACGGAACGGACCCGGTTATTTATGTCTACATTTTCTTGACGATCGCTATAGCCATCCTGATTATCGCCTGCATCAATTTTATAAACCTCTCCACAGCTAGATCGAACACCCGGGCCAAGGAAGTCGGGCTGCGGAAAGTTGTGGGCGCGGAAAAAGCCGATATCATCAAACAATTTATCGGAGAATCGATGATTATATCGACTGTTGCGCTTTTAGTGGCGATGGGTATGGTTTATCTCTTTTTGCCGGCGTTTAATAATCTTGCCCAAAAACAATTGACACTGAACATTGCCGGCAATGTTTCGATCTTGTTCCTATTGATCGGGATCATTCTCTTTACGGGTTTGGCTTCTGGCAGTTATCCGGCCTTTATGCTCTCGTCATTCAAACCGGCAAACATACTGAGGAGAGGGAAATTACAGCCAGGCTCGGGTGGATTTGTGCTCAGGAAGATCCTGGTCGTCAGCCAATTCGCCGCGACCATCGTGTTGATTATCGGGACTATTGTCATGTACAAGCAGCTAAACTACATCATGAATAAAGATATCGGATTAGACAGAGATCATGTGCTCGCCATATCGATGAACAGGGAGTTGAGAGAATCCTACAGGTCATTCAAAAATGAGATCAAACAACTTCCCAATGTACTAAACGTCTCTGCGGCACGGAGAATACCGACAAATATCGGACATATGAATCCCGTTTATTGGGAAGGAAAGGGCCCTGAAGATTATGTGACTATGACGGATGCCTCCGTGGACTATGATTATTTTAAAACTCTCGGTATACAAATCGTGCAGGGCAGGAGTTTTTCAGAAGAGTATGCCACTGACAGGGAGAATTACGTTATTAACGAAGAGGCATTACGGATAACGGGATTAGAGTCGCCGATCGGTAAGATGTTTTCTTGTTGGGAGGACGAGGGGAAAATTATCGGCATCGTCAGGAATTTTAATACCCGTTCGCTTCACAATGAGATCGAACCTGTCATTTTCACGTTATCACAGAGACACGGCTCTCACAGCTATATTTTTGTCAAGATCAGGCCGAACGATATTCCCGGAACCATAGCTTCTTTGGAAAAGAAGGCCGCAGAATTTGCGCCCAACAATCTTTTTGAATATTCATTTCTGGATGATGAATTCAACAGACAGTATGTGAATGACCAGCGGAGAGGTGATATTTATAGGTACTTCACATTTTTAGCCATATTCATCTCCTGTCTCGGGCTTTTCGGGATGGCTTCGTTCACCGCTGAGCAGCGGACAAAGGAGATAGGGATTCGCAAAGTTCTCGGGGCATCCATACCAAATATCATCGTCCTCATCTCCAGGGATTTTTTAGTACTGCTTTTCATCTCCAATGTGATTGCCTGGCCCATCGCCTATTATCTCGTGGATAAATTGCTGAATAATTATGCCTACAGGACCAGTATTGCGGTGTGGGTATTTATTGTTTCGGGAATGATGGCGGTTTGTATTGCGCTGTTGACCGTGTGTATAAAGATTGTGAGAGTGGCCCATTCCAATCCTGTCGATAGCCTGAGGTATGAATGAAAGTATCGGCTTCAATATGACTCTTTGCAAAAAAGATGCAGGCTAGCAGACTGAGTTGACGCTTTTTGATCACAGATATAGTGTGTGGTCAAA
>JASFPJ010000198.1:0-6355 GCA_050116035.1 Candidatus Aminicenantota bacterium
TTTTAAGCGAGTGGAAACCCAAATTCATAAAAATCGACTTCCACAACCGGAGTTGAAGCGCATGAGCAATCTGGATAGTTTTTTCCCTCAACAAATGAATCGAATGAGCTTCTTGCATCTAAGCTAAGTAAGAAATAAGCGGCGCGCTGAAAGCATGAATATGGAAAAAAACCTGAAGCATGAATCCAGAGTCGGCTGTTTCCCTGATAAAAGTTTCATGTGACGAGCCTTATGATGAAAGGATACCGGAATTCCTCGCCCTCATTCGCCTTAACAGCTGCGACGATGACCAAGATGAAAAAAGCTATTCCCAGAGCGATCAACAAGATATATCCGATAAATATCACGGTCAGAATACCTGCAAAAATGCAGCAGATAGTGAACGTTATCTGAAAATTCAGGGATTCTTTCCCCTGGTCATCGACAAAAGGCGATTCGTCTTTCTTGACCAGCCAGACGATGAGTGGCCCGAAGATATTTCCAAAAAGAGGAAAGATGAATACAGCCAATGCTGATAGATGACAGAACATCCCCCATATTCTCTCCTGTTTTGGATCCATTTTCGCCATCCCAAAACCTCCTACCACTGAGAAAAAAATACAGCCTCAAAATTAGGATAATCCTAAATTATCGATTTCTCCTTGTCAATTCAAAACTCAAAAAGATAATCGATCCAATCCGACAAAGCCCCATTTCATCAAAGCCACATAACCGATATCACTAGAATTCTGGTTCTAAAAACGAGTTTTCTCTACTCAGCATTTTCTTTCTTCCCCATAGCCACACCTATGGCGACTTGGATAATCGAATTCTTGGCTGCAATTCCTGGATTGTTTCTGATCGTATCCATTAAGCCTAAATAGTACCGGAGATTGACATTGATACCTCTTTTCCCAAGGAAACGATACTCCAAGTTGAAAACCAATCCAAAATCAAAAGATTGAAACTGGGATTTGACATCGTCTTTGAAAACGAGATCATCCGATTCGAACACCTCTGAGACATATTTATTCTTGGCGCCTGTCAGTATTCCAAACTGGGGGCCAATTCCGAAACTAATTTCCTCTTTAAATGAGTATTTTGCGAGCACGGGTATGGAGAAATAGGTGAGTTGAGTCGTGACTTCGGCATCCGTGATCAAGGGATCGAGGTTCGGATCTCCCAGCAGGACAGGCGAAATCCCCTTGGCTCCCATAGAACATCTAAGAAACACTTCTGGCTGCAAGGCAAACTTATCGTTTATTTTAATGGTACCGTATAATCCTAATGCCAAACCCATCTCCATTTTGCTGTCAGCTGTGTTGGTCAGACTTGAAAGATTTCCAGCCAGCCTGACTCCCAGCTCAAAGTTTTCAGATACCAACTTGTCCCCAAAAAGGAGTCCAAGTAACACTTGAGAATTGGATACATTGACTAACAACAAAACAAAAAGTGCGACAATAATAATTTTTTTCATCTCTATCTCCCGCAGATAATTTGATTTGCTTGAATTATCCATTTGAATTCAGTTCAATCCGCAAAGCTTCATCATTCAAAGTAAAGGGATTAAGTCTGGCACAAAACGGGTCTAAAATGCAAATCCCAGGATAAATTTAAAGCTTGAATAATTAAATTCATATAGGCTGGCGACTCCAATCAACCTCTCCTGAAGATCTTCGGGAATAGGATCGAGTCTTTCCACAGTCTGACGTCTGCCAAAGGCATATCCTAATCCAACTGTCAGCGAGTAACGCAAGATCTTAAAAGTTGTTCCACCCATGATATGATAGATATTCCAATCCGTCACAGAAAGGTTTGTATCCGTATCTGGTCTTCTCGCTGAAAAATCAGTGGTGAAACTGGAGTACGTTTTTAGATTTGGATTGAAAGTATATTCCATCCCAATGCCAAAATTCAAAACACTGTCGAGTTCATGAGTCACTTTATTGGGCAAATTCTCACCTGTACTCTGGACAGTGAAGTCTTTCACACTCAATACTTCATATTTATCTACGCTACAAAACCATTCCGCACTTCCGTACAGACGGAAGTTTTCAAATTTGTATGTCATTCCGATTCCCAGAGATAATGGAGTGCGGTAATTAGAGTCCAGGTCGTCTTGAAAGTCGGTTGCCATATAATCATCGTTTATGCCGTCACTGTCGATGTCCTGCCTCACGACAGTGACGTTAACTCCAGAGGTCCCACTCCCATAGAGCTTTACGCTGGGAGTGGCGAATGTCAATCCCAGAGTTATACGGTCAAAGTCAAAGGCCAGGCCCAGCTTCCACAGCATGCGATAGTTCGAATACCTGAAATCTCGTTTGTAAATCGTCATGGCGACTTCACCATCAAATGTGAGCGCTTCTGCAAGTGTTTGAAAGTTCACGCTGTGGCTCCGAAATATCGTATACTGGCTGATACCGATTCCGAAATGGTCATTGACTCTATACGACCAGGTTATTCCCCACCAGGGTTCGGATAAGCTTTCATTCAGTCGAAAATCAGTAGCGATTTCTTCTTCACCCGGGGAGTCTAAAATCACATCCTTTGATTCAATCACTGTGCCGGAAAGTCCAAGTTCGACCTCATGACGCGTCAACACAGAATACCCCAGCCAGTGCTTTCCAAGCCATTTAAATTTAATCATACCGGCGACGAGTGAAGGAGCTGGGCTCAAATTTGAAGAAGCGACATCCACATTCCCCCCGGCAAGACCCTTGAGTGTTATGCTTGGATACTGAAAAATTTTAGCAGCCATCACTGTTTCAGGATCTTTGATTAAGCTTAATCCGCCTGGATTGTAGTATGTTCCGCTGAGGTCCAGGACACTTCCGATGACCAATCCCCCAAGTAATGTTGAACGCGTGCCATATTGATGGGTCCAGTAGTGGGTATCCTGAGCGTTTCCTCTTATAGATACTGAAAACAGAATTAAAATCGCTATTAGAAATCTTTGAGCACTATTCATGATACATGTTGTTAACAAACATGAATCCTTTCACTTAGAGCTCCCGCTATTATATCAGGTTGCATTTGAGCGGTCTATTGGACTTTACTCCATTGAGTTTAAGGAGACGAATAGCCTCACTCCAATCCCACAGCCGGCTTAAATTCGACTACAGATAATAAAAGGAAATTTAGATTTTTCCCCCTGGAAAGTTGGCTCCTCGGGTAGGACTCGAACCTACAACCTAGTGGTTACAAGTGCCCCAGAATTTCTTCTGGGCTTGGACTATCTCTTCACCCTTCCTTGATAAGAAGGTTAGGGTGTCGGGCGCTTCCCCCAGAACATCCCTGGAGTACGAGCATACGCTCTAGTCTCTGCACCTTCTCTGATCTTTTTTACAAGATCATAGCTTGGCTCAGGGTTACCATACTCCTGTTTCTTTTTTAACAGGGTGAAGGCTTCCCTGAATTCACCCGATTTTTCAACCACGATCTCTCGTGGAAGCTGCATTCCGGAATGAATCTCGGTTGTCACCCATTCATTCCTCTTTTTACAGCCACCCGCTCTGCCGATTGAGCTACCGAGGAGCAGGTTCTCATTAAATTTAGCAAAAGAGCTAAAAAATAGCAACGTTTTCTAAAATTCCTCTCATGAGCCTATCAACATTTCTATTATCTGCGCACAGCCGCATTAAACCAGATAAAATTGTGAATAGCTAAGAAAATCCGATGGGGGTGGTTAAAAACGGTAACTGGCTTGTTTTATCTTTTTGCGATAGTCATCTCCGTCCATCTGCACAATTTTACACATTTCATAAAGCCTGGACCGGAGACGGACGCCAATCCTGTCCACAAGAGTCTCTTTGCCCTTTTTGAAATAGGCCTCCCTGGTATCCTCTTCCTCTTCATCGGTATCCGGGTAATTGGAGGTGAATATTGTCAACTTCTTGTTGTTATACCGGTTGTTGATGATATAGAAGACGGTCTCCTCCACCCAAGCCGTGGTCCTTTTAGCTCCTAATTCATCCAGGACGAGCACATCGGAATGAAAAATTGGTGATAATACATCCACCTCGGTCAGCTCAGAATCAGGCGAATAAGTACTCTGGATATTCCTGATCAATTCCCTGAAGTCACAGAAATAACAGGGAACCGCCTTCTTGTGGATGAGCTCATTCATAGTGGCCACAGCCAGATGTGTTTTTCCGACTCCACAGGGACCGAGGAAAAGGAGGCCGACATCCTGCACTGGATAATTTTTTATGAATTTTTTCACTATTTTCATGGCATCCTTGTGCGAGTCATTGTGAATTTCGAAGTTTTTGAATGAGCAATCCCGGTACCTTCTCGGGATATTAGCCTGTTCAAACAGAATCTGATTCTTCCTCTCACTGAAACACTTGCACCGCCTGGCCGTCGTCCCTGGACCGGACTCCACCAAGACCCAGCCCGTTCCCTGACATTCACTGCACGTCGTTTCAGGCATCAGTTTAAATATCCTCTGAGTTGTTGGAGATTATGAGAGCGAGCCAATTTTCTCATTGCCTTTTGCTCAATCTGTCTCACTCTCTCCCTGGATAACTTCAACTCGTCCCCTATCTCCTGGAGAGTACGAGGTTTATCGTCATCCAGGCCAAACCTGGATTTTATCACAAATATCTCTTTCTCATCCAGCCCCTTTAACAACGTCCTGATCTGTTCCTGGATGGAATTTTTAATAATCTGGTATTCCACGGATGGCGTAATGCTGTCCTCAATTCTATCTCCCATTTCCCGATCTTCATCATAAAATGTATCGCTCAGGGAAACATCTTTCTCGTCCAATAATTCCAGGTCTTCAACCTCATCCACAGCAATGCCCATCCTCTTGGCTATTTCTTCTCGCGTGGGGTCTCTTCCCAGCTCAGTTTTAAGCTGAGCCTCCTTTCTTTTCATCTCAGATATCTTATCGGAGAGTTTCTGAGGCACATGGTAGGCACGTGAAGACCGTGTCAAAGCATGAATGATCGCCTGCCTGATCCACCACACGGCATATGATATGAACTTGACATTCCTGTCTGGATCAAACCTCTTTGCGGCTTCGATCAGCCCAAGATTCCCTTCATTGATCAGGTCGAACATTCCCATCCCCATCCCTTTATATTTTTTCACATAAGAGACAACGAACCGAAGATTGGCTTCTATTAACTTCTTTAAAGCCTCTTTATCGCCTTTATGGATTCGTTTTCCTAGTTTTTTTTCTTCTTCTTGTGTGAGAATGGGATATTTCGCTATCTGGCTCAGATAAGTCCTTAAATTCTTAAAATCCAGATAGCCCCTGTCATCATTCGCCATTTTTTTCTTTCACTTTCTCCTTCTCTATCCTTATGATCTTTGCCGGGCTGACGCGCACCATGCTTTTTGTCCTGAGTTCAAACTCCTCTTCCTTCCCTTCAAAAAATTCCTTCCTGATGTATTCCAGGAACATATTCACTTCTTCTTCAATTTGCTCGATTTTTCTCCTCATATTGATCACCACTTCAACGCCAGCCAGATTAACGCCCAAGTCCCGTGTAAGGTTCAGGATCAGCTCGAGCTGCCTCAAATCCTCGTCTGTGTAGCATCGGGTATTTCCCTCACTCCGGGATGGCCTCAACAGACCCTCCCTTTCGTAAAGCCTGAGCGTCTGCGGATGGATGTTGAACATTTTTGACACACTGCTTATATGATAATAATTCTTTGGTTCTTTTTTTTCTTTCATCTTAATAACCCTCCATTTTCTCTCTGGGATTCTCCTGAGAGACTTTTTCCAGTTCTCTCATCAACTCTCGGATTCTCTCATCATTGAAGGAAGGAGGGACAATCGAAACTTCGACAAACTGATCTCCTCGTGACCTTTTTCCTGGGAAGGGAGCTCCTTTATCCTTGAGCCTTAGCTTTTGGCCTGATTTTGTTCCGGGGGGAATCTTTATAGTGGATTTTCCGTAAAGAGTCGGAACCTCTATCTTGGCTCCAAGTGTGGCCTCGGGTACAGTAATCGGAACTTTCAAGTAGATATTCGCTCCTTCTCGTTTGAAGAGCGGATGATGGTCGACTTCTATCGTGATGAACAGGTCACCAGATGGCCCCCCACTTCTTCCTGCATTCCCTTTTCCAGGGATTCGAACCTTCGAGCCAGTATTGACTCCTCCGGGTATCCTGACACTGATTAGTTCTGTCTTCTGCACCACGCCCTGGCCATGGCATGTATAGCATTCCTGGCCTGGAATCTGGCCTGTCCCTCCGCAGGAAGGACAGGTCGTCGAGAACCGCATCGTACCCCTCTGGATGTTCTTCTGGCCGCTTCCTCCGCATGCAGGACAGGCTTGCCGGGTGCTCTTTTGAATAAAACCTTTTCCCTGACAGGTCGAACAGGCCACCATTCGGGTTAATTGTATCCTCGTTTTTA
>JASFPJ010000199.1:0-6353 GCA_050116035.1 Candidatus Aminicenantota bacterium
GCCCGTTCGAGGTCTACGAGGACAACCTGATGGGCATCAAGGCCGCCTACGAGGCCTTTGTCTACATCAACGACCTGGAGGAGATGAAAAAGATAAAAGGATACCTGGATTATCTGGGCGAAATGCAGGCGAATCTACCTGTGGAGAGAAAATACAAGGACCAGAGAGTGACGGGCCTGGAGTCCCCCCTCAACGTAGTCATCGAGGTCTTCACCGCCGGAGAAACAAAAGCCGGAGTTCAGACGCTGGCATTCGTCCTGCCGAACGATGAGCGTGTGAGAGAAGAAAAGGGAACCAAAAAAGTTTTTCTCAAGAATATGCAGGAGGCCAAGTTCAACAAAATTCTCGCTCCCATCTCAGAGCGTGTTCTTTCGGCTGAAGACGCTGAGTTTGTCTCGTTTTACGCGTACTTCACCGGAACCATCCTGCACGAGATCGCCCATGTCTTGGGCGTCAATTATGTCACTCTTCCGGACGGCACCCGCACCACAGTCAACAGGGCTTTAAAGGACCATTATTCGGCGATCGAGGAAGCCAAGGCGGATATCGCCGGGCTCTACAGCGTCCCTCTTCTTATCCAGAAAGGCTGGATCCCCTCTGAGAAAGAACAAGAAATCTACACCACTTTTCTTGCGGGATTCTTCCGGTCCATGCGCTTCGGGGTCACTTCGGCGCACGGCCTGGCCAACCTGATGGAGTTCAATTTCATGAAGGAGAAAGGCGGATTTACGTACGATGAGGAAACAGGGAAGTTCAAAGTCGATCTGGCCAAAATGAAGGAAGCGGTGAGGGCACTGGCCAGAGAGCTTCTCATCCTCCAAGGCGACGGGAATTACGAGAATGCGGCGAAGTTTGTCGAACGCTACGGCCAGATGGATGAATTGATCACGAGGACAATGGAAAAGCTCCAGGATATCCCGGTAGACATCAAGCCCATCTTCAAGCATTAGAAAATTGGGGATAGGCTACTTTTTGAAGGGACTGTCCCTTCGGGATCAGGCCTTATCTGAATGTGAGATTCCAAGCTTGATTCTAGCCTTGTCGTATCGATCCTGACAAGGCCTTATCCCATACTCTTTCAAAAAAGTAGCCTATCCCCTTTTTCTTGTTTTTTTGAGAAGATCACCTTCGTCATAAAAGACATTATCAGATATTCCCGTTTGGGTTGAGTAGAGTCGGTTCTCACTCAAATCCGTCTCACATCAATCCGTCAAAAAATAGACCACTAATGAAAAATTCAATGTCGGAAACAGCGGAACCACTGATTAAATCGATGTTGCAGAGGATAATGACGGTGTAACCGTTGTTGAGATACATTGAAAAGCTGTTATTAATGCCGGTGTAACCTCCGGTGTGGCCAACTTTTAGCTGCTCTCCGAACTGACGAACAGTAAATCCGTATCCGTATGACCGCGCCCCCAGCTCCTTTTTTGGCGTGAACAGAAGATCCCTTGTTTCCTTCGAGACGAGCGAATTATTCATCAGGGCTCGTTCAAATTTCAGAAGGTCCCCCACTGTCGAATACGCCCCGCCAGCCGGGGTGCCCTTCCAGTTGCAGTCTGACTCATTACTCCTCCAGGTTACTTTTCCATCCTTTAGCTCTTTGACATATCCCCTGGCGGTATTCGGTTCCAATCGGTCGAGCTCGTCAAAGCCGGAATCCTTCATTCCGGCGACATCAAAAATGTGGGCTTGAATATAGTCGTAATACGTTTTGCCGCTTATTTTTTCAATAATGGCTCCGAGGAGATGGAATCCGATATTGCTGTAGGAAGATTCCTTTCCCGGGTCGGTTTTTAAAAAGGCATCCTGAGTCATGATTTTGTAATCGTCTATCCGGCGGAATTTTTTACTGATGTATTTTTGCAGGTACACTAAATTATCATCTCCTTTGCTGATACTGATTCCCGATGTGTGGGAAAGGAGATGCTTGACCTGTACTTTTTCTGAGATTTTCAGGGAGAGCCAATCGCTATCCAGGTGTTTTCCGATTGTGTCGTTATAGGACATCTTTCCCTGCTCGCAGAGCTGGGCAACCGCCACGGCGGTGAACATCTTGTTTATGGAAGCTAGATTGAACCGGGTTTCTACGTTATTGAGAACACCTTCCTGTCTCCCGGCCAATCCATGGGCTTTTTGGGAGACAACTCTTCCATTTTTGGCCAGAAGGACTGCCCCGGAAAACACTCCGGAATTCCCTAAGGCGTTTAGGTATGATTCCAGCATTTCCACTTTTTCTTTCTCCGAAAGTGATTCCAGGCTTTCCGGCTGGTCAGGATGAGTCAAGGGAAGGAGGGTCATGCCTCGGATTTTATGAGGGGACTTTGCATGCACAGTGAGTCCAAAGAGATAGGCGGACCCTGTCCGGCGGCAGCGAAACACACCGACAAATCTATGAGGTTCAGATTCTCGGGCTTTGTGGAATTCAAGACCCTTGTACTTCTCAAAGAATCCATAATAAACATTAAAAAGCCGTTCTTTGCCAAACAACTTGATGAATCTTGGAGTGAACTGCGTGGAGGTAAAATCTTGAATTCGAGTCCTATCACCAGAGTTAATGATGCCCAGAGATTCTTTAACTCTCTTTCCGGCCGGCGTATCTGGAATAGTTGAAGTCGTCTCAGAAGATAGGGCAAATATTCCGAGAAGCACACCAGACAAAGCTACGGCAAGTGAATACCTGATTATTTTTTTCATGCGGGTCTCCTCTGTAGAAATAAATCTAAGTGCTTTTTGTGTTTCCATTGTTAATTCTCCTGTATAATTTATCCGCTTTTTTCTTGAATTATCACTTCTTAGAAGGATAAAAAGTGCTTTTATTCGTAATGCAGGGAGTCGACCGGATTGGCAAGGGCGGCTTTGATGGTTTGGAAGCTGACGGTGGCGAGCGTGACCAACAGGATGAGGAGGCTGGATAGCACAAAACTCGTCCAGCTCAAGCTGACGCGGTAGGGGAAATTCTGCAGCCAGCGAAACATCAACCACCAAGAAATAGGCCAAGCGAAGAGATTGGCCAGCAGCACAATACACACATAGTCACGACACAGCAGGTTCACGATGCCGGACACGGAAGAGCCCAGGATCTTCCGTATACCTATCTCCTTGGTGCGTTTTTCCGTCGAAAAAGACGTCAATCCCAGCAGGCCCAGACAGGCGATGCAACCGGCAAAAAGCGTGAAGTACCGCAGCCCGGTTCCCAAATTCTCGATATCGGTATAGAGGCGATTGAACTCCTCATCCAAGAAATTATAGGTAAAAGGAAGATTCGGGGCCGCTTTTTTCCAGGCTGTTTCCAGAAATTCCAAGGTTGCTGGCATATTCTCAGGATGGATTCTCGCAAAGATGTAGTTGACCCCGGGATTCAGGAATACGATCAGGGGGCCGATCACGGCATTCGACACAGACTCCAAATGGAAGTCCTGCATGACACCTATGATTCGGCCTTGATATTCAGGACCGATAGAAAGCACTTCGTCCAGCGCGGATTCCACACCCAAAAGCCTTTCAAAGCTTTGGTTGACGAGCAGATTATTCCTTTCCGTACCGAATTCCCGACTGAAACTTCGGCCCTTCAGCATTTTTATCTTCAAGGTTTCGGTGAAACCATATTCGACTGAGGTTAGATTGATAGGAATGTCTTCATCGATCCTTTTACCTTTGTAGACAATGTTTTTGACCTGGGTGGCAAAATCCGTGGGATGGGTGAAGCTGGCAGTTACAGATACGACGCGGGGATTCTGTTCGATAATATCTTTGAAATTTTGAAAGATCTGGCTGTTCTCCTGATTGGCGATGCCTAACGGGAGAGAGACCACATGCTCCTGATCAAATCCCAGATCTTTGTTTTTGAGAAATCCAATCTGCCGGAAAATGACGCTGGATACGATAATCAGGATAAGAGAGATGCTCATCTGCACCAACACCAAGATTTTTCGTAAAACCGAGCCTTTGTACCGTGAAGACAGACCTCCCTGCAGTACCTTAACCGGCTTGAAGGATGAGAGCACGAAGGCAGGATAGCTGCCGGAAAAGAGGCCGACTAATAGAGTAATCCCAATCACGAACAGGAAAATCCAGACATTGGCAAAGTTGGACATTGAAAAGGACTCGCCGGTTATCTCATTGAAGACAGGCAGAAAAAGCTGGATAAGCGGTGCTGTTATCAACAGCGCTGCAAAAGCGAGGAAGACGGCTTCAGCAAGAAACTGCCGCACCAGATGTTTGCGCGTGGCTCCCACTACCTTACGCAGCCCGATCTCTTTGGCCCGGTGTTCAGAGCGGGCGGTCGTCAGGTTCATGAAGTTGATACAGGCCATGAACAAGGTCAGAATCCCTACCAAGGAGAATATGAGGATATATTGTATACGCCCCTGTGCGTCCGGGTTCGTGATATTCGTGAAAAGATGGAGCCGGGTCAAAGGCTGCAGGAAGAGCTCGATGTTCGTGTCCTCATCATATTTTTTCACCATGCCGGCAATCTTCTCTTCAAAGGCCTGAACATCCACCTGATCTTCAAGATGAAGATAGGTTAGGGCCACACTGAATCCCCAGTTCCGGATATCCCAGCCCAGCCTCTCCACCATCTCAAAGGGGACGAGCATCCCGAACTGGAGATGGGAGTTCTCAGGGACATCTTCAACCACCGCGGTCACGGTCAGATCGAATCGGTTATCCAGATTGAGGACCTTTCCCAGAGGATCTTCGTTCCCGAAATACTTGGCCGCCGCACTCTCCGTGACAACGACCGAATACGGGTCATCCAGTGCCTTCGCACTATCCCCGACAATCATCGGGAACGTGAATATGCGGAGGAAATCGGGATCAACGGTGAGGATGTCAGTCTCGTAATGAGCCTTATCCTGATAGCGGAATACTCGTACACCAGTCCAGGCCACCCGGGCCACAGACTTGATCTCGGGAAAATTCTCCATGAGAACGGTGGATAAAGGCCCCGGGGTACGGTTGCTCAACTGCACCTGATCCGGGAAATGTCTTTTTTCAGCAACCCGGTAGATCCGGCCAACATGTTCGTGAAAGCGGTCATAGCTGATCTCGTGTCCCACCCAGACAGCGATTATAAGGAAGGCCGTCATCCCGAGCGCGAGCCCGGAAATGTTGATGAGGGAGTATATTTTTTGTCTATTTAGGTTACGGAAGGCGATGGTCAGATAATTTTTAAACATGGCTAATCCTTTCGAAGATTTAGGTTCCTGCCTTTCGACTCCTAAAAATTTCTACTCTTTCGTTCTGGTCCACACTGTATTTCTGCAAAAGTAAATATTGGGTAATTAAGATAAAAAATTAAATCTTCATACATAAGAAGCAAATAACATGCCAATTTCATCTTCTTGGGGTTTTCTAACACTTATGAAAATAACATGTATCATTTATGAACAACATATGTCCGCACTTGAACAGAAACATTTACTCTCCTTACACACTTTATTGGAGAGAACAGAGCAATTCTGTGGAAAGAATGATTCTGTTAAACGATTTTTGTGTTTAACTGGTTTAAAAAACGGAAAATTGGGGACTGTCCCCTTTTTTGTGTTCGGATGCGGATAGAGATTGTTCAAAAATGAACAAATATTACTAGATAAACATTGGAAAACCCCATAAGACAGTATTGGCATATTTCTTGCAATTTGAATTTATTGCTGTTTGCGTTCATTCCTTTTGGAAGAAATGACATGGAGGTTGGCAATGCTAGGAAACCATATAAAAGTGGCTCTCCGGCAACTCGCGCGCCAAAAAGGATACTCATTCATTAAAATTGCAGGATTGTCCATCGGGATGGCCTGCTTCATCCTGATAGGGCTATGGGTTCGGGATGAACTGAGTTTCGACCAGTTCCACCAAAAAAAGGAACGGATTTACAGGATCCTGAACAAGACAGCGAGCGGTGATCTCATCCCTTCGCCCACTTATGCACTGGCCCCGGCTCTGAAATCTCTGTATCCGGAAGTCGAGGAGTTCTCCCGGGTCTGGTTCTGGCACAGCTCGCTCGTTAAACTCGGAGACAAAAGCTTTGAGGAGGACAGCATCTATATGGCGGATCCTGGTTTCTTCCGGATGTTTTCCTTCCCGTTCATAAAGGGCGACCCGGAGACCGCTCTTGCGGATAGGAACGCTATTGTTCTCACAGAAGACGCAGCCTTCAGGTATTTCGGCAAGGAGGACCCGATCGGCAAGGTGCTCTACCTGGCTGAAGATAAAGCTGATTTCACAGTCACTGGAGTTATCAAGAACATTCCTTCAAATTCCCACATGCAGTTCGATTTCATGATCAGGGTGGAATTTCTGGGGGAGGATCGCCTGGCCCGGTGGGAGGAATGGACCGGTCCCTGTTACAT
>JASFPJ010000200.1:0-6351 GCA_050116035.1 Candidatus Aminicenantota bacterium
CATCCGGCCCATGCCCGATTCTGAATAATTTATGGAGGGGGAGACATTATATGGAGTCAGGGCTCGACATTAGACATAGATAGGAAGAGATTCATCATAAGCAGAATAGAGAACGTTGGAAGTAGAAATGAATACATACCGAATGTTGAGTCTTGATCCCTTTTAACTTTTAAAAAGGAGGGAATATGTTGCTATCACGACGAAAATTTCTACAAATCGGGGGTCTCTCGATTTCGACTTTCGGATTTTCAAATATTCTGTTCTCCCGTTCCCAGACATCCGGACAATCGCAGTTGAAAAATATGGTTGCCGGGGTAAAGCCGCTCACTCCTGAGGATTATGAAAAACGAATGGAAAAGGCTCAGCAATTGCTGGCCGAGAATAAAATAGATGCGCTTTTCTTATCTGGAAGCACCAACCTCATCTATTTTACTAAAGTCGGCTGGGGGAGAAGCGAGCGGACGTTCGGTGCAGTCCTAAACCGCAAAGGCAGTCCTGTGTGGGTTTGTCCGGCTTTTGAGAGAGAAAGAGCTGAAGAGAGAATCCCGAAAGGCCAGGAAGTCCGCACCTGGGAAGAAGATGAAAGCCCCTACAAGCTCATAGCGGGTATCATGAAAGACCTTGGAGCGGGACGAGGTCGGTTGGCATTGGGTCCGACAGTCAGGAATTTCGTTTACTATGGTCTCCATAAGGACGCTCCGGGTCTCGAACTGGTCAATGGCGCGGTCATCACCGAGGGATGCCGTGGAATCAAGAGTAAAAAAGAGATTGCTTACATGGACCTTGCGAATAAAATCACAAAGTTGGCTTACAGGGAGGCATTCAAACACCTGCGCGAAGGAATGACCACTGGGGAATTGTCTGGTCTCGTCAGACGGGCTCACCAGGAGATGGGGGTTAGGGGTGGCGGAGGGCCGCAGTTCGGCCCCAATTCAGCTTTTCCGCACGGCTCATCTGTAGTGCGAAATCTTCATAAAGGAGATTCCATCATAATAGACGGCGGTTGCGGTGTCGAAGGGTTTCGTTCCGATGTCACTCGCACTGTTGTGTTGGGAAAGCCTTCGGATAAGCTGAGGAAGGTCTGGGACATCGTGAAGAAATCCCAATCCGAAGCCCTGAAAGCGATTCGACCCGGAGTTTCCTGCGAGCATATCGACCGAGTGGCCCGGAAAGTCGTCGAAGATGCCGGGTATGGACCGGGCTATAAATACTTTACACACCGTGTGGGCCACGGAATTGGAATGGAAGGTCATGAATATCCTTATCTAGTTAAAGGGAACAAACTGAAACTCCAGCCCGGTATGACCTTCAGTGATGAGCCGGGCATTTATATCTATGGGGAGTTCGGAGTCCGGTTGGAAGATTGTTTCGTTGTGACTGAAGATGGAGGGCGTTTTCTCGGAGGAATGGCTTCGACTGCAATAGACAAACCCTTCGGAGAGTGATCAGATAATTCATAGAAAAAATAAGAAAAGGGGACAGGCCCCTTTTTAAATTTTATCCTGCTCTTTTTGGGCGTCGAGCCGACGCTTTTTTTTCACATATGGAATGCCGTTTGCCATCCAATCGGGCATAGGCTTTCCTTTTAAATAATGGTCGAAATACTGCTTCATCCGCAACTGAAAGTCTTTCTGGTTCTCTTTCTTGGCAAGATGATGCGGTTCCCCTGGATAGGAGAGGAATATCACTTCTTTCCCGAGATAACGGGCGGCATTGTAGTATTCCAGCGATTGGATCCAGTCGACCGATCCATCCTCAGTCCCATGGAGCAACAAAAACGGTGTGGTGATTTTATCGGCGTTCTGGATGGCAGACTGGCTGCGGAATAATTCGTGGTCCTTCCAGGGATCTGTTCCCATGCGTCCTTGACTGCGCGTGTAATAGGAATGGTTGTTGTTTCCCGAACTTTTAAAGACTTGATTGAATTCCCCTTCGATGCAGGTCGGTGGGGCACCTGAAACAACACAGGCGAACATATCGGTCTGAGTCACTATAAAAGATGTCTGAAATCCGCCCCAGCTGTGCCCCTGGAGACCGATCCGTTCGGGGTCGGCATACCCAAGGTCGATCACTTTTTTTACAGCACTGCTCACGCAATCCAATGAAGAAGTGCCGGGCTTTCCTATCTCGAAAATAATATCCGGCATCAGCACAAGATACCCGTCGCTCGCGTACGCAGACATATGGGGTCTGTCATCATAAGTGGGCATGGAATACTGGTGATGGCGCTGGGACATCTTCTCATAAAAATAAACCAACATCGGATATTTTTTTCCCTCTTCATAACCCTCCGGAAGTGTTAGAGTCGCCTGCAATTTTTTTCCTTTGCTGTTGGCGTAGTCGACTAATATCCGGCGACCCCAGGCATAGTCTTTTTGTTGAGGATTGGCATCGGTCACTTTTTTTGCCTCGGAAAAGTCCATCCCGCTCACATGCAAATCCGGGAATTCAGCAAAGGTTTGGATGGTGCACAGAATTTTGTCTGACTTTTTGGCTTTGCTGATGAATCCAAACAATTTCTCCGCAAAAACCAGCTTCTTTGGTTCTTTCCCCACATCCAGCCGATAATAGCCGTTTTTTTTGGTCCATTCCCCAAACGCTGAGAGCAGCAGTGGTTTTGAGGTGTCGATGGATTTTTCTTCGGGATCCAATCGGACATACCGGAAAATGATCTTTTCTTTGTGCCCTAAACCTTTGCAGATATTCGTGGGATTTTTTCCATCCAGCGGTAGAAGCCAGAGGTCATACTTGTGATTGACGATGACCGCTTTTCCATCTTTGGTCCAGCCTGCCAGTCCAAAAGGAGGCTTTTCATTCGGGTGGTCGTCTTCTTCGTTGACAAACACAACCGGTGCACTGGCAGAGATATTTGTGGTTTCTTCCTTTTTAAAATCATAAATCCAAAGTTGTTTATCTTTTAAATAAAGAAAACATGTGTTGTGCGGAGAGATTCCGAATGATCGACGGATTCCTTTAACGATGGATTTGCGTGCCCCTGTAGATGTGTCCACCGAATAATAATCGGATTGTTGGGTCTCCACGTCCGAAAGATAGGGTAAAGCATCGCGTCCGACCCCCCATTTGCCATCCCGGGAAAGGGAGATCGTGCGCATATTTTTATCGGCTAGCTGCAGGAATTTTTTCTCTTTCAAGAGAAAAACAGACCTGTAGGTAAAATTCACGTTGCGTTCGAAACGCCTAGCCTGAACAGACTGTATCTGTTCATCCTTCCAGTGCCATATATCCACATTCGGCAGTTCTTCTTTGCTTTTTTCGGGCTTTTTTTCCTGTTCTTTGATGCCGCAGAAAATCCGGGAGAGGTCTTCACTCCAGATCAGGGCCCTGTTCTGGGAGGAAACCGCTGATCCGGGTCTTCTTCCTCTTTGGGGCATGACTCTTTCGGAAATCACCATGTTTTCGGGAAACTGGGAATCATCGGAGGGATCGTATTCGAAACGGGTGAATGTCTTCTTTTCCAATCCTGTAAAAGCAAGGAGGACATTGTCTCTTTCCCAACAATCCTTCTCCAGTTTTCCTTTCAGAAAAGCCAGGGCTGTTCCCTCTTTATCCCAAGCGATCTGGGTATAGTCAGCGTTGCCTGTATCGAGTGGAATTAATCGGCTCGTCATCAAGTCAATCAGGTAAACACCATTGCCTCCCTTGTTGGCAGCATCCACAGTGTAAGCCAGCATGGTGCCGGGTTTATTAAATCGGTACTCCCCCACATTCCCGATATTCTGGGAAATTCCTGTCTTGAGATTGCGGAGCACCAGGTCCGTTCCGTTATGCTTGGCGGCCTTGTCCTGTTTAGCCTTTTTCGCCGCAAAAAATTTAGAGTTTTTGGAAAAATTAATCGCGGACGTGTTCTCAATCGTGTGCTTTTCGCCGGTTGTCAAATTGAGGAGTTCTCCCTTTGTCGGAACAGGCTTTTTTGCCTTTTGCAGTTTTTTTGTTTCCGCTTTGGACACCCCGATCAAGTATGCCGCCCACCGGGAATCCTCTGAAAACCTCGCTCCCGATGCATAGGGAATTTCATAGATCTTATCCGTTGAGAGACTCTTGATAGTAACGGTCGAATCTCCCCCATTGGGCCTGAGAGTGTAACAGACCCAAATGCCGTTTGAGCTGATAGATGGAGAACGGATGTGTTTCCATTGAGGATAATCCTCCAGGGTCAACACTTTCTTCTCGCTTTGGGCAGAAAGCGCAAAGACTAAAATCAGCATAAGAAAAACCGACAAAACACTTTTCTTCATAACTTTCATTATAGACCTCCTACTGAAGCAATATCTCATGCCATCCATTATTAACCATTTATCTTGGTTCGCTTTATTTTATGTTGCATCAAGTAT
The DNA here is from genome assembly GCA_050116035.1 of Candidatus Aminicenantota bacterium. Lineage (GTDB taxonomy): Bacteria > Acidobacteriota > Aminicenantia > Aminicenantales > Aminicenantaceae > SOIA01. The sequence continues at coordinate 4,353 of JASFPJ010000200.1, forward strand.
GCACAATTATCCCTTTGGATATTCAGGTGCTTCTTAAACAATTTGTATCATTTTTTTTCAGCAAATGGTCGTGCAGGAACAAAAATAAATATTCCCCATTTTCAGCTTTCTTTGTGTGTTTCATCGTTCGATGCCATTATCAATATCAATTTTGTTCTATGATAAAAAGTTAGAGTGATTTTGTTAAGTGGTTTTTGTTTTCAATAGGGAAAATATGGGTTTAGATGAGGAGATTGCCGCGCTTCGTTCGCAATGACACTTTCAGCTTCAATGTTCTTTAAAAATATTACCTAATGACTGAGCGAGTGAACCTGTCCCTTTTTTTTAAAATTTGATTCCTTTTGCTCTATTAACTTAATGTCTTTTGCTGAATTTACATGACGACAATTGATCTGAGTGGTAAGCCCTTTCTCAACAAGTCTAAGGCCTTGTTGATGTCGTCGAGTTTGAACCTGTGAGTGATCACGGGCTCGAGTTGAATCTTTTTAAGCAGGATCATTTCTAAGATCTTCGGATAATCCACTGGCCGGCATCCTAATGATCCCAGGATTTCTATTTCTCTGAACATCAGCCGTCCTGCATTGAGGGGCGCCGCTTTATGGGAATATCCCACCTGGACATACCGTCCGCCCGGCCTGAGGGTACTCGGGCCCATTTCAATCGTTTTCGGATTGCCGATGGCCTCGATACAGATATCAGCTCCTCCGTTCGTTAATTCTCTAATTTCTGTCAGCACGGCTTTATCATTTTTCTTTGATGTGTTGATAGCCTGCTTGGCTCCCAGCCTTTTAGCCATTTCCAGTTTGTCATCCATGATGTCAATGGCGATAACCGAGCCTCCTGCAGCTGCGGCTATCTGAACCACGTTTATTCCCACACCACCGCATCCGAAGACAACGACCGAGTCGCCTGGCCTGACTTGAGCCCTGTTTTTAACGGCATGGTAAGGCGTGGAAATGGCATCTGCAATGATGGATGATTCTTCAAGAGGAAGCTTGTCAGGGAGATGGATGCAGTCTTTGGCCGGCACCTTAACATACTCGGCATAGGCTCCGTCAATATTGTTCCCCAGCATGATCATATTCAAACAGATATTCTCCCGGCCTATCCGGCAGTTGTAGCAATGTCCGCAGGAGAAGACAGGAGGAATGAGCACATGGTCACCGGCCTTGATGTTTTTCACCTGCGCACCGACATCCTGGACTATTCCAGATGCCTCATGCCCTAGAATCATCGGCGGCTTTTTAAATGTGGGAACACCATGATCTATATAGTGCAAATCCGTGTTACAGACCCCACAGGCAGCAACCTTAACCAGGATTTCATGAAAATATATTTTTGGATCTTCCACCTCTTCGACTTTTAGAGGTTCGTTAGGCTTATGGAATACGGCGGCTTTCATTGATTCCTCCTTTATCTGTTTTTCCAGAGGGGCGTTCTCTTTTCCATGAAGGCCTTCAGGCCTTCATGCGCATCCTCAGATGCCATGAGTTCCTCGATATAGGTTTTTTCGATTTTCTCTAATCCCTCTAAAAAGGCAGTCTCCAAACCCAGATTGATTCCTTTTTTTGTATGCTTTATTCCGACTAAACTCAATTCTGTAAAGGGCTGGATGAAATTGCCCAGTTCTGGATCGAAAGAAGCCAAAGGCACAACCTTATTGACCAGGCCGATTCGTTCTGCTTCTTCAGCTTCGAGAATTTTCCCTGTGAGAAGGATTTCTGAAGCCTTTTTTAATCCGACAAGGCGAGGCAAAATTAGTAAAGCGACCGGTGCGACAGCAGAGAGTTTTATTTCCGGCTGTCCGATTTTCAAGTTATCCGCCGCGACAATCATATCGCAGAAAAGGGCCACTTCACAGCCTCCTCCTAAGGTCAATCCCTTTGTTGCCGCCACGGTCACTTGCTCAAGCTTGGACAGGTTGCGGAAAATGTCGTGAAACGCATGAAGCATTTCCTCGACTTTATCTTTTGTGTGCTCAGATATGTCCACGCCAGCT
>JASFPJ010000201.1:0-6320 GCA_050116035.1 Candidatus Aminicenantota bacterium
CGGCAATCTCTTTGAAAGAAATTATGTTATTACAGGAATGTAGATATCCCTTTTATGAGATTGCCGCGCTTCGCTCGCAATGACACTTTTATCCTCAGTATCATTAATAACTCAGTATCATTAATAGAAATGTTACTTAATTTCTGAGCATAATCACCTGTCCCTTTTTTCTGAACTTGACTTTTCCTTTTCCGTTAATATCCTGTTAAAATAATTCCCATCAATATCGAGATGTTTATTGCACAGAGATGTTTTTATAAATTGGAGATGTTTTTATTCAATGGAGATATTGTGCTGAATATATCTCGATTAAAAGAGGATAACGATGGCAAAAAAAACCAAAACTAAAGAGACGCATACACGAACGATTGTCAAGGCTATAAGCTGGCGAGTTGTGGCCACTCTGACTACGGCGACAATCGTCTTTATATTTACCCGAAAGTGGGATTTGACTTTAGAAATTACGTTCTTTGAGGTCTTGTGTAAAATTATATTCTACTATTTCCATGAAAGAATCTGGAACGTGGTGCACTGGGGACAGGAGAAGCATCCTTTGGCCGTACTTGAGGTCAATCGGGAGTTAGAACCTAAAGACATGGAGATCATCAAGAATAAACTCAAGGATCTCGGCTACCTTGATTAAAAAGTAGACAGGCCCCTTTTTTCAATAAGCGTTGCCTCTGGGAACGATCGCAAGAACTCCAATGCGCTTATTTTCTCTGTCCAGTTCAAAGATGAGTCTTTTGTCTCCGACTCTAAGCCGATAAAATCCTCTGAGTTTTCCGACTAAAGGCCTGACATCTTTATGAGAGAGAGGGTTTTCCGATGTCTCAAGATTTTCAAGGCTATCCAGTAGTTTTTGTGATGTTTTTTTATTTAACTTTTTTAAGCATTTTATGGAGTCTTTCGAAAACTCAACTTTCCAGTTCTTTTTTAGCATCCTTTATGGATACTCCTTTTCCTTTTCTGAATTCCTCAGATGACGCGATTAAATTTTCATAAAGGCCGGGGATAGCAAGGAGTTCAAGCGTTTCCTTGTGTCTTTCCACATACTCGTCTATCAATTCAACGATGATGTCGTTCATTTTTTTATTTTCCAAACTAGAGATAGCCTTCAATATGTTTTTTTTGTCTTCTGGAATACGGATGGTTGCTGTTTCCATTTTAAACACCTCGTCAGTAGATTAGTCTATTAATCGCTTTTTGTCAAATATAAAATAAAAAATCTTTGGAGTTTGTTCGTCTATATATTCGGAACAATGAAGAAATTTCATTCTCTTCATTAATAGGACGTCTGGGCATGCCTCACTTCTTCACTTTCAAAAAAAGGGGACAGGCCCCTTTTTTGAAAAATAGCCTGTCCCTTTTTTAGTCTTTTTTTGATTTTTCTTGTGTTTTTGATTTTTCTTGTTAAAATATCCATACGAATTTTGAGACCAGCTCTAAAAAAAGGGGCCTGTCCCCTTTTTTTGTGCGAACCTTGAGTTCAACTCGAAAGAGGAGAGGAAAATGGCAGATTTCATAAACAAAATACTTTGGGCGACAGACTTCTCAGATGAAGCGAAGGAATCACTTCTGTATGCGGATGCGTTTGCCAAGACTTTTAAGGCCAGCATCCTCGGGCTTCACATCGTCCCTGATTTTTCGGCGGCACTCTATGATGCCGCTTATGTGATCAAGGGTGAGCTCGCTCAAAGGATCGATGAAGTCAAAAAAGAGGCGGAAGATAGGCTCAAAGAGATATCCAAAGATAAAGGGATTCCTTTTAAAGCCATGGTCAGGGAAGGCACGGCCGCCAAAATAATTATCGATGTAGCTGAGAAAGAAAAGGTGGATTTGATCGTCATAGGTAGAAGAGGGATGTCAACAGTGGAGAAACTCTTTATCGGGAGTGTTGCCAATCAGGTTTTGCGGACTTCGCCGGTTCCCATCCTCATCACCAAGAAGAAAACGGGGACGCCTCAATTCAAGAAGATCATCGTCCCCACCGATTTTTCCGAGCAGGAAGAGTCAGAGAGGGATTTTGCCTGGAAGTTGGCCAAGGGCTTTGCTGCCGACCTCACTCTCCTTCACGTTCTGGAGTTGCATGACTATGAATTCTCGCCCAGAGTTCTGGATGATTTGATGGAATCTCTCCTCAAGAGACTCAGGCAGAGGAAAAAGAGGGAAAAAGTCGAGTTCAAAGTGACAGAGGAAGTCCACCGGGCCATCAATGCTTCGGTGGGAATCGTGGAATATGCCGAAACCCACAAATTTGACATGATCGTCATATCCACCTGTGTCCACAGCAAGCTGGAGCGGTTCTTCCTGGGCAGCACAACCGAGAAGGTGATCTCCTACACGGATATCCCCATTTTTGCCATTCCACCGACATACTGCCTTGCGTGAAGTTGGAAGATAACCGGAGATATTGGGTTGCTCTAAACCTTGTTCTGGCTGAGAGTCTCAGGGCCGCGAAGAAAGTCGTCGGCCATTTTCCAACAGTTAGAGATGTTTTCAAGGCCAGTCGGCGGGAATTAATTTCTCTAGGGATAGATGAAGAGAAGGTTCAGGATCTGACCTCTCCCAGGCTTCTGGATCGAGCCAGTCGAGAAATCGAGAGATTAGAGAGAAAAGGTTATTCTATCCTGACGTTTGAGGATAGGAATTATCCGGAATATTTAAGAGAGACATTCGATCCTCCTTACGTCCTGTATTGCGCGGGGAGGATTGAGGCACTCAAGGGCCCGGTCGTTTCCATAGTCGGATCCAGGAAGCCCTCAGCCTACGGACGGGCTGTGGCGGAGAGATTAGCGCGGGACCTGGCCTCTCGAGGGCTTGTGATTGTCAGTGGATTGGCGCGCGGCGTTGATTCCATATCCCATTGGGGTGCGCTTGAAGGAGGAAAAACAGTCGCTGTGTTGGGTTCAGGATTGGAAATCATTTATCCCAGGGAAAACCGCGGCCTTTTTAACAAGATCATCGAGCAAGGAGCTGTCGTGTCCGAGTTTCCTCCGGAATCCCCTCCACTGGGATTCCATTTCCCGATTCGAAACCGGATTATCAGCGGATTATCCCTTGCTCTGATAGTGGTGGAAGCGACAAAGAGGAGTGGATCTTTGATCTCAGCCCGTTTGGCCCTGGAACAGAACAGGGAGGTCATGGCTGTTCCCGGGAACATCACATCCGAGCTCAGCCAGGGCACAAACTGGCTGATTCAAACAGGCGCCAAACTGGTCGAGAGTTGGGAGGACGTGGCAGAGGAGCTGCCCTCTCCTCTTCAAGAGAAACTTCTCGGCCAAAAAGAGGAAGAAATCGAAGTCCCTCCTTCCGTGAGCCGCCAGGAAAAGAAGGTTTTCGATGTTCTCAAACCGGACTCCCTGACGCATGTCGATGAGCTGGTCGAGGAGATAGACTATTCTGTATCTGAAACTCTCTCCTTTTTGCTCAGTCTGGAACTAAAAGGATTGATATTCCAGAGACCTGGGAAATATTTTCAGAGGAGACTGTGATGACGAAGCGTTTGGTGATCGTTGAATCTCCAGCCAAGGCGAGAACTGTCCACAAATATTTAGGGCCTGACTTTCTGGTCAAAGCCTCTATGGGGCATATCCGTGATCTTCCCAAGAAAGAGTTGGGAATCGACATCGAACATGAATTCAAGCCAGTCTATGAAATAATCCCGGAGAAAAAAGAGACGGTCACTGAGCTCCAGAAATCCGCCAAAGAATGCGAATCCGTACTTTTGGCGGCTGACCCGGATAGAGAGGGGGAAGCGATCTGCTGGCATCTGAAAGCCCTTCTGGAGGATTTCAACGAGAACATCAAACGCGTGCTTTTCCACGAGATAACGAAAGGGGCTATCGGAGACGCGTTCAGCCATGAAGGCGATCTTGACCAGGGGAAAATCGAGGCCCAGCAGGCCAGACGGCTCCTCGATCGATTGGTGGGATACCTCATCAGCCCTCTGCTGTGGAAAAAAATAGGGAGAGGCTTGAGCGCTGGCCGGGTGCAGTCCATTGCCATGCGGTTGATCTGTGAGCGGGAGAAGGAGATCAGAGATTTTATTCCCGAGGAATACTGGACTATCGCTGCAGAGCTTGAAGCGTCTCAGCCGCCTGCGTTTAAGGCGAATCTTGTCAAGATCGATGATAAAAAGACAAAAATAAAGGACGGGAAAAGCGCTGAGAAGATAGTCTCCGAGCTTCGCAAGACCCCTTTTATCCTTGAAAACGTCGATGTGAAGAAGAAAAAGAGAAATCCTGCCCCGCCGTACATCACCAGCACCCTTCAGCAGGATGGGTTCCGTCTCTACCGCTATCCAGTGAGACGGACGATGATGATAGCTCAGAGACTGTATGAAGGGATGGAGATCGGCGAACAGGGATTGGTGGGATTGATCACCTACATACGGACAGATTCTGTTCGGGTTTCCGATGAGGCTGTCTCCGGAGCTCGACAATTCATCCAGGATAATTATTCTAAAGAGTACATCCCGGGTAAGCTGCGCGTCTATAAAAACAAGAGAAAAGCGCAGGATGCCCATGAAGCCATCCGTCCCACTACGTTCTCGCTGCCTCCTGAAGCGGTCAAGCCCTATTTGAAAAGTGATGAGTATAATCTCTACCGCCTCATCTGGAACCGGTTTATCGCGTCTCAAATGAGCTCTGCTCAAATCGAGGAGACAGTGTTCGATATCCTCGCGGGGAAATATCAGTTCCAGGCCAAGGGAGAAGTCATCAAATTTGACGGATTTTTAGCTTTGACGGCTAAAGAGAAAAAAGAGGAGGAAATCCTGCCAAAGGTGGAAGCCGGAGAAGAGCTTAAACTCATCGACCTTGAGTCCAAACAGAATTTTACTCAAGCCCCACCCCGCTTCACTGAAGGGAGTCTGGTCAAAGAACTGGAAGCCAGAGGAGTCGGGCGTCCCAGCACCTATGCACCGATCATCTCGACTCTGCAGAATCGCGTCTATGTGGTCAAAGAAAAAGGAAAGTTCATCCCCACAGACCTCGGGCTGTTCGTGACTGATTTTCTGCTCGAGAATTTTTCTGATTTGATGGAGTATGAGTTTACTGTTCGGCTCGAAGAAGAGCTGGACCGCATCAGCGAAGGAGAATTGAGTTGGGTCGATTATTTAAAGTCCTATTATTCCCTGCTGGATAGGGACCTCCAGGAAGCCAGCAAGGTCGAGGGCGTGAAGGCGAAGGGGATTCCGCTGGAAGATGTCTGTCCCGAATGCGGCCGCAAACTCGTGATCAAAGAGGGGCGCTATGGACGGTTTAAAGCCTGCTCCGGTTATCCGGACTGCGAATACAGGGAGAGCTTGGTCAAAAAAGAGGTGAAACCTCTGGATGAGACATGCCCCGAATGCGGCAACCAGCTGGTTGTGAGGAAGGGGAGGTACGGGACTTTTGTGGCCTGCTCGAACTATCCCGAATGCAAGTACGTAAAGAAGGAGAAAAAGGATACAGGAATTCCCTGCCCGCAGGGTTGCGGAGGGACGATTGTTCGTCGGAAAACGAGGAAGGGAAAGATCTTCTTCGGCTGCAGCAAGTACCCGGAATGTGATTTTGCGACCTGGGATGAGCCGATCCACCAGCCCTGTCCTGAATGCGGAAGGGAATTCGTGCTCCGGAAGAATCTCATCAGAGGGACTCCTTTCCTCCACTGCAGCAACGAAGAATGCGATTATAAGGAGACAGTGGAGCGGGAAAAGATCTGGGAAAAGAAAACGGGCTCCTCTGAGGAAGACGATGCTCTGTAAGCATCGGAGAGGATAAACCTGTATTTGCAGCGAGCAGGGGTGAGTGCTGGGAGGAAAGAGTCTCTTCCATTTAGTACGCCGCATTCATTAAAATAGAAGAAATGAGAAAAGAACTCAGCCAGTTCCTCTCTTCCCTCAAACACGAGAAAAACGCCTCCCCCCATACGATCGCCAGCTACCAGAGGGATTTACTCCAGTTGGCCAGTTATCTGGAGGAGAAAAAAGTGAAGTTGAGGGAGATCGACAATATCGTTCTCCGGGGATTTCTGGCCAGGCTTCAGGAAAAGAAAAATAAAAAATCCACCGTTGCCCGGAAGCTGGCGGCCATCCGTTCCTTCCTTCAATTCTGCATGAAGAAGAAATGGGTGGAGGATAATCCCGCTAAGATTGTGGCCACTCCCAAGCAGGAGAAACATGTACCGTCTTTTCTTTCCGAAGATGAGATGAAAGAATTCCTGGACTTGCCTGATTCCAGACAGCCTCTGGATCTAAGGGACAAGTGCGTGCTGGAGCTTCTGTATGCCACTGGGATCAGAGTGAGCGAATTGGTCGGGATCAACCTTGAGGATGTGGA
>JASFPJ010000202.1:0-6308 GCA_050116035.1 Candidatus Aminicenantota bacterium
CCCTTAAGAGTGACGTGGCATTTTTTGATCTCTTCCAGTACATCATCAGGGATGGACTTGTTCTGCTCAGAGCGGTTTTCGATGGTCAGTCCTTCGATATTGCGCATCTCGACTTTTTCGCTTTTAATCTCTTCCTGGAGCATGAACTCTAAGATGCGACGCGCTTCGACGGCGATGAAAGGGCCGATTCCGTCTCCGCCGATGATGCCGATGATAACCGGTTTCACCTTGGAATAATCGATCCAATCCTGAGCTTTCTTCAATGTTTCCACGCGATTGAGTTGTTCTTCGACGATTTGGCCAAAGTATTCTTTGGCTTTGTCGATAGCTGAATTACCCATAATAATTCCTCCCGTTCAAAGAATGAATTCTTAGAAATAAAAGAATGAAACAGTTGAAACATCTTATAATTTTTCATCATGAAAATCAACATAATCACAAAAAAAGAGTGAATTTATTTGTGCGCCAGAGATAGCCTGGATTATTCACGAAAATAGGGTGTCGGCCGATTTTATGAATAATTCAGGAAAATTATTTTTGACAAATATCCGCAAAAATTTTATACAGTATACTGCTGAATCACTGAGATTAGAGGGAGAAATAATCATGCTGGAATCATATTTTAAACATGAAAATGAACGGAAAGAGCAGGGGATACCTCCGTTACCTTTGAGTCCCGAGAATGCAGCGGAAGTCTGTAGACTTCTGGAAAAACCACCTGAAGGGAAAGAAGATCTTCTTCTTCATCTCTTGGAAAATCGGGTGGCTCCCGGAGTTGACCCAGCTGCAAAGGTTAAGGCCGAATGGCTGGCAAAAATTGCAAAGAGTGAAGTTTCTTCTCCTGTATTATCCCGGAATAAGGCCGTTTTCCTGCTTGGGACGCTGTTGGGTGGATTCAATGTTGAAGCATTGATCGAGCTCTTGGAGAATAAGGACATGGCTGGCGAATCGGCAAAGGCACTGAAACAGATTATTCTTGTCTACAGTGCCTTTGACGAAATCGCTGAATTGGCGAAAAAAAATTCTCATGCAAAGGATGTCCTGACTTCCTGGGCAAATGGGGAGTGGTTCCTTTCCAAACCCGCTTTTCCAGAAAAGATACCTGTGAAAGTATTTAAAGTTGAAGGAGAGGTGAATACTGATGATTTATCGCCGGCTAAATACGCCTGGAGCCGGCCGGACATTCCTCTTCATGCCCTCTCGATGGGAGAGACAAGGTTTCCCGGAGGGATTGAGACGATAAAAGAATTCAGGGATGACGCTCATGTGGCCTTTGTGGCGGATGTTGTTGGAACCGGCTCTTCAAGGAAATCAGCCACAAATTCTCTGCTCTGGCATATCGGAGAGGATATCCCCTACGTCCCGAACAAGCGGAGAGGAGGAGTCGTCCTGGGTAGTATAATCGCACCGATCTTCTTTAATACAGTGGAAGACTCGGGTGGGCTTCCGCTGATGTGTGATGTGGCGAGGATAAACACAGGCGACACGCTCACGATCGACACGGAATCCGGAAGCATTTTGAGCGAAAGCGGAGAGACAATCGCCTCATTCGAATTTCAGCCTGTAACTCTCAAGGATGAGTATCGGGCCGGAGGACGTCTCTTTCTGATCATCGGGCGTTCTTTAACGGAAAAGGCGCGGAAAACACTCGGCATGCCAGAGGCGGATTTCTTCACCAAGCTCGAAAATCCTTCCGCAAAAAAAGGCCAGGGATATTCTCTTGCGCAAAAAGTCGTGGGTCAAGCGTGTGAAATGGAAGGCGTCCTCCCGGGTTCAGCCGTGGAGCCAAAAATGACGACTGTTGGCTCTCAGGATACGACAGGTCCGATGACAGCGGATGAGTTGAAGGAGTTGGCCTGTATGGAATTTCAGTCGGATATGTTCATGCAGTCATTCTGTCACACCGCAGCTTATCCAAAGCTTGCGGATGTCCAGATGCATAAGTCCCTTGCCAGGTTCATCGTAGATCGGAAAGGTGTGGCTTTGCGACCCGGAGACGGTGTAATTCATTCCTGGCTTAACCGTCTTCTTATCCCGGACACAATGGGGACAGCAGGGGATTCTCACACCCGTTTTCCGATCGGGCTCAGTTTCCCCGCCGGTTCTGGCCTCGTTGCTTTTGCCGGGACTCTCGGTTTCATGCCTCTGGATATGCCGGAATCCGTGCTAGTGAAATTCAAAGGAAAGCTTAATCCTTGTATCACTCTCAGGGATGTTGTGAATGCCATTCCTTATGTCGCCATTCAGAGAGGATTACTGACAGTTGAGAAGGAAGGGAAAAAGAATGTCTTCAACGGCCGAATACTCGAAATGGAAGGACTGCCTGATCTAGAGGTGGAACAGGCATTCGAGTTAACGGATTCCACTGCGGAGCGTTCCGCTGCAGGGGGAACAATCGCTCTTAGCGAGGAAAGTGTCGCCAGGTATCTCCGCAGCAATATTGTCTTGATGGAAAAATTGATCGAAGACGGTTACCAAGATGCCGAGACTCTCAAACGAAGGATTGCTGCTTGCCAGGACTGGCTGGAAAATCCCATGTTGCTCAAGAGAGATGAGAAGGCCGAGTACGCAGCCATCCTTGAGGTTGACCTTGACGGTATTAAAGAGCCAATTCTTGCCTGCCCGAATGATCCAGATGATGTGAAACTCCTATCTGAGGTATCCGGTGACACCATTGATGAAATCTTCATCGGCTCCTGTATGACAAACATCGGGCATTTCAGAGCGGCCGGGAAGATTTTTGACGGAGCTGGCTATTTGGGAACTCGGGTATGGCTGACACCTCCCACAAAGATGGACAGGGCCCAGTTGATCAGAGAGGGTTTCTATTCCATTTATTCGGGTGTGGGCGCGCGAACCGAGATTCCCGGATGCTCCCTGTGCATGGGAAATCAGGCCAGGGTTCATCCCGAAGCGACTGTTATCTCAACATCAACGCGGAACTTTGATAACCGCATGGGAGATGGCGCACGCGTTTATCTAGGGTCAGCCGAGTTGGCGGCTGTGGCCGCCCTTTCAGGCAAACTCCCCACTCTTGAGAAGTACTTCTCCGTCATGAAAGAGAAAGTTTTACCACATAAGGATGACGTCTACCGGTACCTCCAGTTTGATAAGATGGAGGATCTTTCTCTTGAATACTGAGCTTTTCATATGAAAATTACTGTTTTCGGCGTGAATAGAGTTATCCTCGTGAAGGGGGGTTCTGTTCTGTGCGCCTGAAAATGCTTGCGAAATTCTCCTTATTTTGATAATTTTTAATTTAGCTATCAGAAGGAGGCTTTGATGGAGGAAGAGATTGGAAAAATTACACACTATTTTTCCAAAATAAATGTCGGTGTGCTGGAGTTGACCAAAGGAGAGCTCCATATCGGTGACACCATACACATCAAAGGACATACCTCAGATTTTTACCAGAAAGTCGAGTCCATGCAGGTGGAGCACAGTCCTGTAGAAATGGCCAAATCCGGTGAGCCGGTTGGGATAAAAGTCGAAAGTCCTGTCAGAGAGAATGATATCATTTTTAAAGTGACAGAGGATTGAGGCGCCTGCAATTGGGTATAAACTCCTTTCTTCCAGATTAATTCCTGGAACACTGGAATGAATGGAAAATAACAGGGAGGAGTTGTCATACAGAATCATACCCCTTAGAGGTGACAATAAGAGGTGAAAAATCACCCCCTTATATCACCTTATCAGGCGATTGACTGTATCCTGCACCTCTGGCAGGATAGGGAAACGCCTGGAGGGAATTCTATACAATAGAGGTATAGACCAGCGTGAAAAAAAATAATCCCTCTCAGAATCCCTCGAAACAGGCTCTTTCTCATTGGAAGAAGGAAATGTTCGATAAAGCCATGAGAGACGCCGTTTGTGACCAGGGTGGATACACCACAGTTTCCGGAAAAGAGATAAAGGAGCTGTACACCCCTCTCGATCTCGATGGATTTGACTATTCACATCAATTGGGTTTTCCCGGAGAATATCCCTTTACTCGGGGCATCCATCCGACTATGTACCGCGGACGCTTATGGACGATGCGTCAGTTCTCCGGATTTGGGTCAGCCGAAGACACAAATAAGAGGTACAAATACCTACTCTCTCATGGTCAAACAGGATTGAGCGTTGCTTTTCACCTCCCCACTCTGATGGGTGTTGATTCTGACCACCCACTAGCCAAGGGAGAAATCGGGAAGTGCGGTGTGGCCATAGATTCTCTGGCTGATATGGAGATTCTCTTTAACGGGATCCCCTTGGATAAAATATCCACCTCAATGACAATCAATCCCCCTGCCGCTGTTCTGTGGGCCATGTACATCGCCGTGGCAGAGAAACAGGGCGTTTCTCCGAAAGTGATTTCAGGCACGATTCAAAATGACATCCTCAAAGAATACATCGCTCAAAAGACTTTCGTTTTTCCTCCTGGGCCGTCAATGAAACTGATAGTGGATACGTTCGAATACGGGGCCAAGGAAGTTCCAAAGTGGAATACCATTTCCATTTCTGGGTATCACATCAGAGAAGCAGGCTCCACAGCCACTCAGGAGTTGGCCTTTACTCTCAGGGATGGGATTGAGTATGTGGAGTGGGCGAAGAAAAGGGGACTCGATGTCGATGAGTTTGTTCCCCGCCTTTCCTTCTTTTTTAACGCACATAATGACTTTTTTGAAGAGATCGCTAAGTTCCGGGCAGCGAGGAAGATTTGGGCCGAAGTGATGAAAGATAGATTCGAAGCGAAAAATCCAAGGTCTTGGTGGCTGCGGTTCCATACACAGACTTCTGGAGTTTCTTTGATGGCTCAGCAGCCACATAACAATGTTGTTAGAGTTGCCCTTCAGGCCCTGTCTGCAGTTCTCGGAGGAACCCAGTCTCTCCACACGAATTCCCTGGATGAGACGTATGCCTTGCCATCAGAAGACGCCGTCACGATTGCCCTGAGAACTCAGCAGATCATTGCCCACGAAACCGGAGTCATCAATTGTGCCGATCCGTTAGGCGGTTCCTATTTTATTGAGGCGTTAACCACTCAGATGGAAAAAGAAGCCAAGGATTATATAAAAAAAATTGATGATATGGGAGGAATGGTAAAAGCCATAGAACTTGGCTTCCCTCAGAAAGAAATCGTTGATAGTGCCTACTGGTATCAAAAAGCTGTTGAGAAAAAGGAAAAAGTCATAGTGGGAGTGAACGCCTTTGAGATGGAACATGAGCCCATTCCACTTTTAAAAATTCAAGAAGCTGTGGCCAAACAGCAGCTGGCTCGGTTGAAAAAAGTCAAGGAAACACGGAATAATTCCGAGGTTAAAGCCAAGCTGATCGATCTAAAAAAAGCAGCTGAAGATGATCAGAATCTGATGCCTTTTCTACTGGAAAGCGTCAGAGTATATGCGACTCTTGGAGAAATAATGGAAGCGTTGAAAGAAGTATATGGCGAATACAAGGAGCCGATAACGTTTTAAAGCGGGACTGGAGGAAACCATGACCAAAAAAAAGATTAGAGTCCTAGTCGCTAAGCCAGGATTAGATGGTCATGATCGGGGGGCGAAGGTGATCTGTCGGTCTTTGAGGGATGCGGGATTTGAAGTGATTTACACAGGATTGAGGCGAACACCAGAAGAGATCGTCAATTCTGCTATTCAGGAGGATGCGGATGTCATCGGCCTGAGTATTCTGAGCGGCGCGCATAATGTTCTTTTTCCACAAATCATGGATCTCCTTAAAGAGAAAGATGCGCATGATATCAAAGTGATCGCCGGAGGAATTATCCCTGATAAAGATATCCCATTATTGAAGAAAATCGGGATATCAGAGATATTCTTGCCGGGCTCTTCGACAGAAGACATAGTGAAATGGATAGAAGGAAACATGAAGGAGTCTTCTTCCGTATAGATAATATGAGAGGATTAAACAGCTTGACTTTGTTTTTTTAAATATGATATTAAAGGACAAGTCCGATGGCTAAAAAACATTATTCGTTCATAATCGTTCCGCATCACAAAGGACAATCAAAGAAAATCTCTCTCACTGAAAAAAGAGTTAAGATTTTAGCGGGAGTGCTTTCGTTTATCGCGATTCTTTTGATTGTGTTTCTTGTGGATTATTTCACGATGAACGTGACACGCCAGAAATATAAAACACTCTCTGATGAGAATGCCCGTCAGAAAGAGACCATTGCGCAGTATAAGCTCGCTGTGAACAAGTTGAGGAAGAATATCGACAGTTTCGAGGAATATGCCAAGAAGATTAATGTGATGGCTGGACTCAAATCGCCAGAAGTCCTGAGAGAGCTTGGAGTCGGTGGCGGGGGACGA